>JAGRHW010000029.1 GCA_020444765.1 Gammaproteobacteria bacterium
CCTATTACGCATTCGAGGAAGATTGCGTGCACTGGCACAATACGGCCAGAGAAGCCTGCGCGGGTTTCGGCGAAGAGACCTACGCACGTTACAAAAAATGGTGTGATGAGTATTTTTATCTCAAGCACCGGCAGGAACCACGCGGCATTGGCGGTCTTTTTTTCGACGACCTGAATACACCCGGCTTTGCGGAAAGTTTCGCGTTTATGCGCAGTGTCGGGGATCATTATCTGCCGGCTTACCGGCCGATCGTCGAGCAGCGCAAGGACACGCCTTTTGGCGAACGCGAGCGCGATTTTCAGCTCTACCGGCGCGGCCGCTATGTTGAATTCAATCTTGTTTACGACCGCGGCACGCTGTTCGGTTTACAATCCGGGGGCCGTACAGAGTCAATCCTGATGTCGCTGCCGCCCAATGTGCGCTGGCGCTATAACTGGCAGCCGGCGGCGGGCAGCCCGGAAGCCGAGCTGTATGAAAAGTTTCTGCAGCCCCATGACTGGGCGAACTGAAAGACTTTATCCGGCATCGAGGGATACCGATTATTTGCCAGGTCTGTTAACAATCACATAAATGTGTCGTTGCATTCCGATTGAAACGAATCCATGTTATTCAATGCCAGTGAATTTATTTTCGGGTTTTTCCCGGTCACGCTGCTTGTATTTATTTACCTGCTGAACCGCGGGCTTTACCGGCAATCACTGGCCTGGCTGGTTTTTGCCTCGCTGTTTTTTTACGCCTGGTGGAAGCCGGTTTATTTACTGCTGATACTGAGTTCGATCGGTATCAACTATGTGCTCGGACTCTATATCTGCGCCATCCGCAGTCCGCTCGGAGCGACTGCGCGTAAACTGTTGTTGTATCTGGGCGTTGCGGCCAATCTGGCCTCGATCGCCTGGTTCAAATACGCGGGCTTTATCGCCACCAATATAAACAGTGCGTTCGACACCCGGTTCGATGTCGGCGATATCGTCCTGCCACTGGCGATTTCCTTTTTCACCTTTCAGCAGATCGCCTATCTGGTTGACGCCTATCGGGGTGAAACCGAGGAACATAATTTTCTCAACTACGCCCTGTTCGTCACCTTCTTTCCGCAGCTTATCGCCGGACCGATCGTCAGCCACAAGGAAATGCTGCCGCAGTTTTTCACCTACAAGGCGCGTCATTTCGATTACAACAATCTTGCCGTCGGACTGACCCTGTTCAGCATCGGGCTTTTCAAAAAAGTCGTGATCGCCGACGGCGTGGCGATTCACGCCAATACCGTGTTCGACGCCGCGGCGGCCGGGCAGACACTGACATTTTTCGAAGCCTGGTGCGGCGCCATCGCCTACACCCTGCAGTTGTATTTTGATTTTTCCGGTTATTCCGACATGGCGCTCGGCCTGTCGCGGGTATTCGGCATCCGGCTGCCGTTGAATTTCTACTCGCCCTACAAAGCAGGCAGCATTATCGAATTCTGGCGCCGCTGGCATATCACGCTGTCGCGATTTCTGCGCAATTACCTGTATTTTTCGCTTGGCGGCAACCGCCACGGCAAAACCCGCCGTTATATCAATCTGTTGATTACCATGTTACTCGGTGGTTTATGGCACGGGGCAGCCTGGACTTTTGTGCTGTGGGGCATGCTGCACGGCGTCTATCTCGTTATCAATCATGCCTGGCGTGGATTCCGGCAACGCTTTGCCGCCGGCGGCATCCTGCTGCGTTCCATAGAAAAGGTGTTTTATCACGGCTTGACCTTTCTCGCCGTGGTCGTTGCCTGGGTTTATTTCCGCGCCGAAAATCTCGACATCGCGCATAATGTACTGGCCGGTATGGCCGGTCTGCAGGGTATCGCCCTGCCCATCGAGTGGCTGAACCGCTCGCCGGAGATGGTTCAAACCCTGCAGGCGATGTCAATCGGCTTTCAGCCCCTGTTATCGGTCGGCCCGATCATGACCCTGCTTTATGATATTGCCGACCTGCTCGGCAATCGCATAGAAAGCTCCGGCATAGGCCCGCTGACCGCTCTCGCTTACATGTCACTACTTGTAGTGTGGACCTGGCTTGCGCCGAACACGCAACAATTCACGCGTCGCTTTGAACCGGCTTTCGAGGCGTTCAACGGTCAGATTCGTCCCATGTGGCCGGGCATACTGCAATTCCGGCTCAACGCGCTGTACGCCGTGCTGATTGCGCTGATCATGGCCTACAGTATTTTCGGCACCTCGCAGACCTCACAGTTTCTGTACTTCAACTTCTAGGGCGGCAGATAACATGACAAGTCCGTCCCCAACAAATAAATATTCTCCAAATCCGACCATCGGCGTACGTTTTGTCAGATGGTTTTTCATCAGCTTTGCCCTGTTATCACTGACAATTTTCGTCTGGAAGCGGGCGGATATTTTTCCCTGGATCGGCATGTGCAATGCGGCCGGTTATGAGGACGGCAACTTCATGTCGTACTGTCATTCGACGCGTTACGGCGACTACGAACACCGGGCCTTCTGGAAAGAACTCGAGCCGGGTCTGACCGAACAATTTTCCAGGGCAGAGGTGCTGTTTCTCGGCAACAGCCGCGCGCAGTACGCGTTTTCTACCGATGCGATAAGGGACTTTTTTCTCGAAAACGCCATTCCCTATTATGTATTCGGCTTTGGCATGGGCTCGCAGAACACCGTGCCGGAAAAAATGGCGGAAAAATTCTCGCTCAAGCCCGCCGCCTTGCTGATCAATGCCGACCCTTTTTTCACCGATGATGTCAGCAATACCAACAAAAACATGCTTGAGGATTCATCCGTCCGGGAATGGGAATACAAACTCAAAGGCTGGCTGCAGGCCAGACAACGGGAGCTTTGTACTAACGAGCCGGCCGGTTTTACGGGCTGGCTGTTTTGCTCCGGCACCGAGCAGGTGTTGTACCGGAACCGTTCGGATGGCCGCTGGCAGGTCGAGTATTTCCGTGAAAACAAAAAAATTCCGGTGAAAGTCGACAACAACCAGAATCTGCAAGTGACGCTGGACCAGGCCGTCACCATCGCCGAGCGGTTTATGGAAAATCTCGGCGTCAGACGTGAATGCATGATTTTGACCGTCACGCCAAGAACCTCGACGCCGCTGAAATTCGCCAGGCAACTGGCCGACCGGCTTGGAGTGCAGGGCATCTTTCCCTGGCCGGATAATCTTGTCACTGTCGACGATTCACACCTCGATCCGGACAGCGCCACCCGCTGGTCGACGGAGCTGATGCGGCAAGCCGGACCTGTTATCAAACAATGCGTGAATCAGCAATAAGCGGGAACAAACCGCTCAAAACAACAGAAAGTACCCGGCATTGTAGAAAACATGCAGCACGACCGGCGCCGCCAGTTGCTTGAAACGATCCATCGCCCAGCCAAACACCAGCGACGGAAAGAAAACCGCCAGAGCCCATAAAACAGAATGATTAAAAAGATGCAGCGCGGAAAAAATCACACTGGTTACAAGATTAGCCAGCGTGATGGAAAAAAACTGTTTTCTGAATGGCGCGGATTTTTTCAGCGCGGGCTGCAGGGTTCCACGGAAAACCCATTCCTCAAGCAATGGATAAACCAGCACCAGCAGGAAATAAACTGTCACGGAATGCTTTGCTGAAGACCCGGGCAGCTGAAAAAAAGCCAGGCCCGCCCACACGAGCGGACCACATAACAAAGCGAGGACAAACTGTCTGTCCCGCCAAAAGGCAGTCATTCAGGGCAGCTCTTTGATTTCGATACGATCCGCGGGCATGCCTTTTGGTACTGCAGCCCTGGCGCCATAGGCCAGATATTTGACCTGTTGTCCGCTGACTCCCTGATCGCGCAAATACAGGGCAATGGCCCGTAACCGTTCCCAGGTCAGCGTGATTTGCTCCTGCTCGGTCCGCTCGGCTGCGGTATGTGCGATGAGCTGCACACGCGCCGCCGGATACTTTTTCAGCAGGTTTGCCAGGCCCAGCAGATTGCGGCGGGTTTGCTCGGATAAATCCGCTGAATACTGCTCAAACCTGATATTGGCCAGAATACCGTTCAGCAACCCGCAACCGTTGTCGCGTACCGGATAGCCTGGACGTGAGCCACGACATTGATCGCGGGCGTCTTCCACCCCGTCCTTGTCTTCATCGCTGATTTGCGGTTCCGGCGCGGGCGTAAGCGGCGGCCGAACCGGCTCAAGCGTTGAGTCTGGCGCCGGCACTGACGCAGCTGGCGGCGTTGCCGGAGGCACGCCTGTTTCACTTGCACGTGGCAGGCTTGTCGCAGCAGACGGGCTGAGCGGCCGTGACGGCTTGTCAAAAGCAAAGCGTTTCAGCAGCGATACATGCGCGGCCAGTGCGTCACTGTCAATAAATTCCAGCTCGGTTCGGAGCGCAAAACCCCAGAACAGATTCAGCTCGCCGCCCACGCCAACCAGCATATGGATGCGCGAGCCACTTTCCAGCGCGGTATCGCTTTGCAAATCGAGATAACCGAGACCGATTTTACCGAACAGATTGAAATCCCAGATACTGCGCCCGTGATGTCGCTCCTGGTGATCGTAAAGCCGGTAAAGGCCGACAACATCGGCAGAGGCATACTCCACCACGTCGCCATTGTTGAGTTCGGCCTGTCCGAGATCGCTCACGACAAGCTCAACCCCGCCAACCCTGCTGAAATCATAACCGGCAAACACCCGGGCAAGCTCGGATTCGTTTTCTGACGCTTCAAAAATATCGAACGGGATTTCCGGATCGAGATGGCTTGCGCCATAGCCGGCGCCAAGATACCAGCCCTCTTCGAAGGCAAAACCGCCACGGCTCGGCAACAGCAGGCAAAATGCAGTCAATAGATACAGAAAAACGCTTCTGGTCGGTCCGGGCATAATGGTCAGAATCAAGGTCTGGTGTTCGGCCGTCTGGCTCTCACAAGGCGCGATGGCTGCGGTTTTTCCGAAAAGTTTGCATCTTCTGTACCAGCCCTGCCGAATGCCCGGCTACGCCGTACTATTCCTGTAACCAGCGTGCGATATCGGGCGCAAAATAGGTCAGCACGCCGTCGGCTCCGGCCCGTTTGAAACAGGTCAGCGCTTCCATCACCACGGCGCGTTCATCCAGCCAGCCATTTTGCGCCGCCGCCTTGAGCATCGCGTATTCGCCGCTGACCTGGTAGGCGAAAGTGGGCACGCCGAAGCGCTGCTTGACCCGCCTCACAATATCGAGATAGGGCATACCTGGCTTGACCATGACCATGTCCGCGCCTTCACGGATATCCAGTGCGACTTCGCGCAAGGCCTCATCCGAATTGGCCGGGTCCATCTGATAACTGTACTTGTTGCCGCCGGCGAGATTGCCCGAAGAACCCACCGCATCGCGAAACGGACCGTAATAGGACGAGGCATACTTGGCTGAATAAGCCATGATCTGGGTATTGATATGACCGGCGTTTTCGAGCGCCTGCCGGATGGCGCCGATTCTGCCGTCCATCATGTCAGACGGCGCGACGATATCGGCGCCGGCCTCGGCGTGCGACAGCGCCTGCCGGACCAGCACCTCGACCGTCTCGTCATTGACGATATAGCCGCTGGCGTCCATCAGACCATCCTGCCCGTGTGAGGTAAACGGGTCCAGCGCCACATCGGTCATGACACCGAGCTCCGGAAACCGCTGCTTGATCGCCCGAACCGCGCGTTGCGCAAGGCCCTCCGGATCGTAGGCCTGCTCCGCCTTGTCGGTTTTGACCTCGGCCGGGGTCACCGGAAAGATCGCCATGGCTGGAATCGACAGGCCCAGCGCCTGCTCGGCGACCCTAAGCAGGCGGTCAATGGTCAGCCGCTCAACACCGGGCATGGAGGTAACCGTTTGTGACTCATTGTCTCCTTCGATGACAAATACCGGATAGATCAGGTCATTGCTGGTAATCACATGTTCACGCATCAATCGTCGTGAGAATGCGTGCTTGCGCAGGCGGCGCATTCGACTTGCGGGAAAGGAAGTTGTGCTATCGGTCACAATCGGAACTCCGGCTCAATTGATTTGGAAAGCTGCGATCATAGCGCCTGACGGTGGGAAAATCAGTTACTGCCGTAGCGGGCGCTTCGGTTGCGCCGGGTGATCTGTTCGGCAGAATCGGCATTCACCGCTTAGCGAGCTAGCCGCTCCGGTCCGAATCATCGTAAAATAAACCCTTGTCAGTGATTTTGTCCGGCTATCGGGGCCAGCCAAGCAATTAACCATTATGAGTAAATTCCAGATCCTGGCCGTTGGGGTCATTCTGTTTATCGGTTTGTTCATCGCCACGTACCTTGTGTTTCACAAACCGATTCCCTATGCCTACGACAACCTGCCCAGCAAGCTCAACCAGGCCATGCACAGGAACGGCGTCCACTGGGCCAAAGTCGTGATCGAGGGCGACCGAATCTACCTTTCCGGTACAGCGCCAAGCGACGAGGCGATGGTTTACGCGAAGTCCCTAATTCAGAAGGAAGCCGGCGTGTCGGCTGACTTCATCGGCATCAGACAAAAATCGATCAAAACCAAGGACGACGATGAAAAAAGCGAACTGGATAAAGACAGTTGGGAGGAGTTCAAAAAAGAGAACCCAGAAGGGCGTTTTCAACTGACTTCTGAACAACTTGAAAATCGTGACTCGGGCAACGGCAGGTCGAGCCCCAAAACCGGCGCGGAAGACGAAACGGCAGCACCGACCAACAAGCGTGAAAATCCGGTGGATGACAAGCCGGGAACGCTTGAATACCGGGTTCGTTTTACGCTGAAATCAGCGGACTGCCCTGCATATGTGGCGCCGCCCGCACAAGACGTTGAAATCCTCTTCCGTGAAGCAACCCCCGCCATGATCGCTGAAAGCCTGGGTGCACTGGATCAACTGATCGCCTATAACCGGGAATGCCCGGGCAATATCGCTATTCTGTCTCACGGCCACGAAGCCGATCAGGGACTGAGAGTCCGCCGCCTGGACGAAATCCGCTATCACCTGATGTCGGCCGGTGTCGAAGCCAACGACATCCGTTTACAGCAATGACTCCGCATCGTTATTGCGTCGTCGGCAATCCCGTCGAGCACAGCAAGTCCCCTGTCATACATCGTCTGTTCGCCGAACAAACAGGCCGGCAGCTCAGCTATGACAAGGTTTTGCTGCCGACCGAACGGTTCGCCGGCGCCTTGCAACAACTGTTTGCCGACGGCCTGAACGGCTGCAATGTCACGGTACCGTTCAAGGAACAAGCTGCAGAGCTTTGCGATGAGCTGACCGAACGGGCACGTCTGCCGATGGCGGTCAACACCATCATCCGCAGAGCGGACGGCCGCCTGCTCGGCGACAATACCGATGGCGTCGGCCTGGTAACCGACCTGCAGATTAACAACGCGGTTGCCCTGCAAGGCCGTCGATTGCTGATCCTGGGCGCCGGCGGTGCGGCACGAGGTATTATCAAACCCTTGCTCGACGCTCGACCGGCGCTGTTGCTGGTCGCCAACCGCACGGCCGACAAGGCGCGTTTGCTGGCTGAACATTTCCAGGCGCATGGCCCGATCGAACACCGGGACTATTCTGCGCTGACCGATGGCAGTTTCGACCTGATCATCAATGCCACCAGCTCAAGCCTGTCCGGCCAGGTTCCCGCGATTCCGGAATCCTGCATCGGCAACGCCACCACGGTCTATGACCTGATGTACGCCAAACAGCCAACCGCGTTTCTGGAATGGGCTCTGCGCCTCGGCGCCAATCGGGCTATCGATGGATTGGGCATGCTGGTCGAGCAGGCCGCCGAAGCGTTTTATCTGTGGGAACATGTCCGCCCGCAAACCGGCGACGTGATCGCCTATCTAAAAACAGGCTGAAACCCATGCCTGGATTGCTTGCTGTTTTACTGTCGATATGCCTGACCCTGCTGTCGGCCTGCAGCGCGCCACTGGCCGAAACGATCGGCCAACCCCAACCAACACTGCCCATCCGGACACTCACCTTCGGCCAGATCGAATTACACGCGGAAATAGCCGATAGCGAGGAGGAACGCCGTTCCGGGCTGGCCCATCGGCAGGGCCTGGAAAAAAATCACGGCATGCTGTTTGTTTACACCAACAGCGCACCGCGTTACTTCACCATGCGCGATACGCTGTTCGATCTTTCCATCGCCTTTCTGGACGAAAACGGCGTGATTCTGGACATTCAGAAAATGCAAGCGCAACACCAGGATTTGTATCGATCGCGATTCCCCGCGAAATACGCGCTGGAAGTCAGTGCCGGCTGGTTCGCGGACAACAGGCTCGGACCGGGCGACAGGATGGCGCTGCCGATTAATCCATAATCGCGAACGATATTTTTTCTGTGCCGCTGATCAGTGTCTGAAATGGCGCATGCCGGTAAAGACCATCGCCAGCCCGTGTTCGTCCGCCGCAGCGATCACTTCCTCATCGCGCATAGAACCACCGGGCTGAACCACCGCGACTATACCCGCCTCGGCGGCGCTGTCGATACCGTCGCGAAACGGGAAAAAGGCATCCGAGGCCATCACCGCACCCTGCACGTCCAGCCCTTCATCAGCGGCCTTGATGCCGGCAATCCTTGCAGAATAGACCCGGCTCATCTGGCCGGCGCCTATACCGACGGTTTGCCCGTCACGGCAATAAACGATGGCGTTTGATTTAACAAATTTGGCCACTTTCCAGGCGAATAGCAGATCGTCGAGTTGCTGCGCGTCCGGGGACTTTTTCGTCACGACCTTCAGGTCTTGCGGGCCGATCATGCCAAGGTCGCGATCCTGCACCAGCAGGCCCCCGTTGACGCGGCCAAAATGCAAGCCTGCCGGCCGCTTGTCCGGCCATTCACCGCATTCCAGCAGACGGACATTTTTCTTCTCGCGGGCTACGTCCTGCGCGGCGGCGCTGACTCGCGGCGCGATAATCACCTCGACGAACTGACGCTCCAGAATCAACCGTATGGTGTCGCCATCCAGCTCCCGGTTAAGGGCGATAATACCGCCGAAAGCCGAGGTCGGATCTGTCTGATAAGCCGCCTCGTAAGCCTGTTGGATCGTTGCCCGGACCGCCACGCCGCACGGATTGGCATGCTTGACGATGACACAGGCCGGTTCGGCGAACTGCTTGACACACTCCAGCGCAGCGTCGGTATCGGCCACGTTGTTGTAGGAAAGCGCCTTGCCCTGCAGCTGGACCGCGGTGGCAACCGAGTTGTCGGGCGGACTGGACTCGCGGTAAAACGCCGCCTGCTGGTGCGGGTTTTCGCCATAGCGCATATCCTGCAGCTTATTGAATTGCAGATTCAGGGTTCGCGGGAAACGCTCGATTTTATCGTCCTGCAGACGGCAACCGAGATAGTTGGCGATCATGCCATCGTAATTTGCCGTGTGTTCGAAGGCCGCCACCGCAAGATCAAAACGCCGTTCAAACTCAAGCCCGCCGTTTTTCGTCAGTTCGGCAAGGATAGTTTCATAATCTGCCGGCCTCGTGACGATAGCGACATCACGGTGGTTCTTAGCCGCCGCGCGAACCATCGTCGGCCCGCCGATATCAATATTCTCAATCGCATCCGCCAATGTGCAGTCGGGCCTGGCAACGGTCTCGGCAAAGGGATAAAGGTTGACCACCACCATATCGATCGGCGCGATAGCGTGCGCCTCCATTACCGCATCGTCCGTCCCCCGTCGCCCGAGGATGCCGCCGTGGATCGTCGGATGCAGGGTTTTCACCCGGCCGTCCATCATTTCCGGGAATCCCGTATGATCCGAAACTTCCGTGACCGGCACTGCAGCCTCGGCCAACAGCTTCGCGGTACCGCCGGTGGAGAGAATCTCTACGCCGAGCCCGCTCAGGGCTTTGGCAAATTCCAGGATTCCCTGTTTATCGGAGACACTGAGCAAGGCGCGACGCACTGGTTTCAAATCAGACATGAGAGGAGCTTTCACCGTTAAATTTTTGTTGGAGAATCATCGCAACGCAAACGGGCGCAACGATTCAGCGTGTATAGAAGACGGGCGAGAATCCGGATAAATCCTTATCCACGTCAGAAGGCGGGATTTTACAACTTCGTGAAGCAAACCGGAATGCTTGCGTTGCGCTCAGATTCCGTATTCCTCAAGGCGTTTGCGCAAAGTGCCGCGGTTGATGCCGAGGTATTCGGCGGCCCGGCATTGATTGTCTCGGCATTGATTCATGACGTAACGGATCAGCGCTTCCTCGACCTCACACAGAACCAGGCGGCTCAGATTGGTCGGCGTTTCACCTTCCAGGGTTTTGAAGTAATCATCGAGTGCTTCGTTAACACATTGGCGCAACTTCGTCGTGCCGGTATGGACGGTAACATCTTTTCGATTAGCGTTCATGCAGCATCTATCCGGGGGTGCAATACATCGTTTTTCTGTTCAGAGAAATCAGCGAAGAACCGTTCGACCAGATCCAGTTGCCCGGCAATGGTTTCCGCCGTGTTTATTGCCTGCCGGAACTCCGCCACCCCGATACTGTCTCTGCAATACCAGGCTATGTGCTTGCGCGCCACTCGGACGCCGCGGTACTCTCCGTGCAGTTTGTACAGACCATGCAAATGCCTCAGTAAAACCTTATATATAGCGGTTCGGGTTGGCGGCTTTATCAGCTCACCCGTCTGCAGATATTCGCTGACCTGCCGGAATATCCACGGGTTCCCCTGAGCCGCCCTGCCGATCATCACCGCGTCAGCGCCCGTGTAATCCAGCACCTTTTGCGCATCCCTGGCACTGCGGATATCGCCATTGGCCAGCACCGGTATCGAGACCGATTGCTTTATCTCCCTGATCGTATCGTACTCGGCGCGACCGTTATATTTGTCAGCGCGGGTGCGTCCATGCACCGCAATCGCCTGTATCCCCTCGCGCTCAGCCATACGGGCGATCTCCACACCGTTGCGGTTTTGCCGGTCGGTGCCGGTGCGTATCTTCAGGGTAACCGGTACTTCAACCGCCTTGACCGTGCTGCGCAAAATTTTCCTGACCAGTCCGGGGTCGGCCAGCAAGGCCGATCCGGCAAGTTTCTTACAGACTTTTTTGGCCGGACAGCCCATGTTGATATCAATGATATCCGCCCCGGACTTAACGTTGAAAACCGCCGCCTCGGCTATTTTGACAGGATCCGCGCCAACGATCTGGACTGCATGCGGCCCGCCCTGCGCCTCATCCAGCCGTTGCAGTCTGTTTAATGTCTTATCGCTGGCGTATAACGAGGTATCAGCGGAAATCATTTCCGAAACAGCAAGCCCGGCCCCAAGGGATGTACATATCGCCCTGAAAGTGGCGTCGGTAACCCCTGCCATGGGTGCAAGTACTACCCTCGAGGGCAAAGAAAATTGACCAATATGCATGAGGTTCTGAATCCGGGAACGGTCAACTATACCGATTTTGATAAGGCATATAAAGGTAAAACATCAATCCAATAGGGATAGTCAATACACGGATCAAGACTGCAGACCCGCGCCTGAATAGGAAGGTGTTATTTGAACTCCAGCTCGAACGACTTGGCATCATCGCCGGGGTCGTTGACCTCAAGACTGACATCGACTACCTGGGCCGCTTCGATGACCGGCAAATCCTCACCGGGCGCCGCCCTCAGGTATTCGTAAGGCAGAAAGTCCCTCTGCGCGACAACCTTGCCGCGGACATCCGACATTTGAATTCCCAATGTCGGATAAGGCTGAGCCACCTCAGCGTCATTACGGAAAACAATATTGATCACCAGCGCATTGTCGACCTTGGGATGGGTGTAGACATTGCGTCTGATAACGCGCAGATCGCTGAGGCTGGCTTTCAGCTCATCATCACAATTGATAAAACCACAGACCGTGTCGCTGACCCTGGTCAGTGAGGAATCCGGTACATTGCGATTGGAGTACGCATACAGCCCACCCAGTCCGACAATCAGTGCAAGCGCCATCAGGGCGCGTGTTTTCCAGCGACTACCACCATGCTCATTCGCAGGCCGAAGAAAATCAGCCGGCGCCTCGAAATCGTCCACCGCTGTCGCCGCAGGCTCGGGCTGATCGCCAAGCGGCGGCGTAATCGGAGTTTCAGCATCGTCATGCCATAACGCACCATCGGTGACTGGCTCACTCAGGGTTTCATCGGGCTCGTCAATGCTGACATCATCAAACAATGTACCGTCAAACTGGTCGTCTTCCGGATCGATTGATTCAAAGTCGAGCTCGGGAATGTCCCCATCATCTTCGAGATAATCCACTTCTGGCAATTGTGCGTCGGCGGAAAACAGATCACTGTCGGAAAATGCCTGCGAATCGTTCGCTTCATTATCGGGTTCGAAAAAAATCCGGTCATTGTCCAGACTCAGTTCGACAGCCGGATCCAGAGCCAGCAGCATATCGTCATCCGGCTCTGCGTCGAGCAATAAATCATCGGACAGCGAGGAGACCAGCATGTTCTCACGTGCATTGAATATGGCGTAGCATTCACCGCAACGCACGCGCGGATCATCGTTGTTTACGATATCGTCGCTGATTTCAAAAACAGTCTGACAGTTAGGACAGCGAGTCTGGATGTGTGTGGCTGTTTCCAAGGTTTCCATAAGCGCGGAAATTTACCGTAATATGTTACACGTATCCCCGCGACGGCAGGAGGTCGGCATCATCAGGATAACTCACAGCGGGTCAGATTCTTGTCCCCGACACCCTGGCCCAACCATCCCGGGTGATAACCGTATCAAGTTTGAAAAGTCCGGAATAATGCGCCTGTAAAGACGAGACCTGTTCTTCCAGAATACCTGACATGACAATAGTAGCATTGGCGGGCAAGATTCCCGCAAAAAGATCTCTCAACTCACACAAGGGTTGAAACAGGATATTTGCGAGCAGTATATCATATTGATTATCAACTAGTTCCTGCGCCAACACCAGATTCAGTTGCCCATCGACCCGATTAAGCTCGGCATTGCTGCGACTCGCCTGCATTGCCTGTGGATCTATATCCGTGGCCGCGACCGCCGAGGCACCGAGTAACAGCGCGGCAATCGCCAGCACGCCGGAACCGCAACCGAAATCAAGCAGCCTCTTGCCCTCGAGCTCGGCGCTATCCAGCCACTCCAGACATAAAGCGGTCGTGGCATGGGTACCGGTGCCAAATGCCAAGCCCGGATCGAGCCGCAGGTTGACCGCCTCTGGTTCCGGCGGCTCCAGATGCGTCGGACAAACCCACAAACGCCGACCGAATTTCATTGGCTGGAAGCGATCCATCCAGACACGCTCCCATTGCCGGTCAGGCACGAGGCTGAACGCATTGTCTGGCAGCGAATCGACGCCAAGCGCCCGGCAGACGGCTGTTTTCACCGCTGACGCCGTCTCGCCCTGGGCAAACAGGGCAACCAGCTGCAACTCGTCCCACAGCCGCACTTCACCGGGCGCCGGCTCAAGTACCGGCTGATCGTTTTCATCCAGAAAACTGACCGACAGCGCGCCGGCCTCGAACAGGGCCTGCTCGGCCGTCTCGACCTCCTCACGGCTCACATGCAACAGAATTTGCGGCCATGGCAGGCCCGCTTCGTCAGTCATTCAGCGCCAGCTTTTTTTCCAGATAGTGAATATCGGTACCGCCGGCCAAAAAGTTTTCATCGTCAAAAATATCCCGATGCAGCTCTATATTGGTTTCGATGCCGTCGATAAAGATTTCACTCAGCGCCCCGCGCATCCTGGCCGCTGCCGAGTCCCGGGTGTTGGCAAAAACGATCAGCTTGCCGATCATCGAATCATAATACGGCGGCACGACATAACCGTTGTAGACATGCGAATCCACCCGCACACCCAGACCACCCGGAGGATGATATTGCTTGATTGTCCCCGGGCTTGGCATAAAGGTTCTGGGGTTCTCGGCATTGATACGGCATTCGAAGGCATGGCCCTTGATTTTTATATCCTGCTGGGTAAAAGGCAGCGGTTGACCTGCAGCGACCGTCAACTGAGCCTTGATGATATCGATACCGGTGATCATTTCGGTCACTGGGTGTTCGACCTGTACCCGGGTGTTCATCTCGATGAAATAGAATTCACCGTTTTCATACAGGAATTCGAAAGTGCCGGCTCCCCGGTAGCCGATCCGCTTGCAGGCTTCGACACAACGCGCGCCGATATCGTTACGCACCGCTTCGGCGCTTCCTCGACGACTTTTTGATGGCGCCGCTGCATGGAGCAATCACGTTCGCCCAAATGAACGGCATTGCCGTGCTCATCGGCCAATACTTGGAATTCCACGTGACGCGGTTTTTCCAGGTATTTCTCCATATACACCGTGGCATTACCGAAAGCCGCGGAAGCTTCCGCCTGAGTCATTTCGATTGATTTGATCAGGTCGTCGGGCTTATGCACGACCCGCATTCCCCGGCCACCGCCGCCACCGGCCGCCTTGATGATGATCGGATAGCCGATTTCTTCAGCCAATGTATAGTTGTGCTTTTCGTCTTTTCCGAGCGGACCGTCAGAACCCGGAACACAAGGCACGCCCGCCTGACGCATTTCGCGGATCGCGCTGACCTTATCACCCATAGTGCGGATCACACCCGGCGTCGGCCCGATAAAGACGAAACCGCTGGATTCGACGCGCTCCGCAAAATCGGCGTTCTCGGCGAGAAACCCGTAACCCGGATGAATCGCGTTGGCGCTGCTGATTTCCGCGGCGCTGATAATCGCCGGGATATTCAGATAACTGTTGACTGACTGTGGCGGACCGATGCAGACCGCTTCATCAGCCAGACGCACGTGCTTTAAATCCCGGTCGGCGGTCGAATAAATGGCAACGGTTTTGATACCCAGATCGCGGCAGCAGCGCATGATCCGCAGGGCGATTTCGCCACGATTGGCGATAAGGACTTTTTCCAGCATAGTTCTGTCCGATACCCGCCGTCAGTCGACGACGATAAGGGGTTCGCCGTATTCCACCGGCTGACCGTTTTCAACCAGGATGGCGCGCACCGTACCGGACACATCGGACTCGATCTGGTTAAGAATTTTCATGGCCTCAATAATACACAGGGTATCGCCTTCCTTAACCGTCTGCCCGACTTCGACAAAGGGCTTGGCGCCCGGCGAAGAGGAACGATAGAAGGTACCCACCATCGGCGATTCAATAACAGTACCGGTGGGGCTGTCCGGCTCTTCCTTGGCCGGGGCCGCAGAAGCCGCCGGCATCGGCGCCGCCATCGGGGCGGGAGCCACCATCGGCATCATTTGTGGCACCATTTGGGGTGTCATTTGCGCCGGAGTACCGCGACTGATGCGTACAGAATCGTCGCCTTCCTTGATTTCGATTTCAGATACCGCTGATTCCTCCAGCAGCTCGATGAGTTTTTTAACTTTTCTAATGTCCATCATTTTTCCAAAAATTCCGGTATGAGAAGGCGTCAGTATCACGCCTGAAATAAGGGTCTTGAATCATGCAACGGTGCGGAATCATGAGCGAAGAAAGTTACCTGGTTCGCTGGATTGATTGTTCGGGCATACGTATTACAAATAATCAATGCCTTAATTGTTGGTAGCCAGACGGACTACACTACGCCTCCTGACCGGATAAGCCTGTTGTCCATAACGGTGCGGCATAAAGTACAGATACGTATCAAGCTTAATATATTGTGGTCGAAAACTGGCAATTTGTCCAAATTTTCTGCCATTTTGGGCGAAATTTAAAACAATTCGCAGCATGTTCCAAAAACCCGGGGAGTTGACGCTTGCCATCGGATACCCGCACCGCCTTTGAACACCTCGATCCCGACACTATCCTCGATGCCGTGGAATCATCCGGCTTGCAAGGTGACGGCCGGATTCTGGCGCTCAACAGCTATGAAAACCGGGTCTACCGGATCGGGCTCGAAGACAGCCCGCCGGTAATCGCCAAGTTCTACCGCCCGCAACGCTGGAGCGATGAGCAAATTCTCGAGGATCATGCGTTCAGCACCGAACTGGCCGCGGCTGAATTACCGGTCGTGGCGCCGCTGGCGGACGCCGCTGACCGCACGCTTCACCACTTTGGTCCGCATCGTTTTGCGCTTTACCCATTGCGCGGCGGTCGCGCGCCGGAACTCGACAATCCCGGTCAGCTGGAAATCATCGGCCGGTTTATCGCACGCCTGCATCTGCTTGGCGAAGCACACGCGTTTCACTATCGTCCGACGCTGACTGTCGAACGTCTCGGCGACGAATCTGTCGAATTCCTCCTGCAAAGCGGGCATATCCCACCGGAACTGATCGCCAGTTATCAGGCGATTAGCACGGACTTGCTGACCGTCATCCGCCAGCGCTTTGAAGCGGCCGGCGCCATCCGGCAGCTGCGCATACACGGCGATTTTCATCCGGGAAATTTACTCTGGCGCGATGAAACACCGCATATCGTTGATCTGGATGATTGCTGCACCGGTTTTGCCGTGCAGGATTTATGGATGTTTTTATCTGGTGACCGCCACTACCAAAATGCCAGACTCGCCGACCTGCTGAGCGGCTACGAGGAGTTCCGGACATTCGACGTGCGCGAGCTGACGCTGATCGAACCGCTGCGCGCGCTACGGCAGATTTTCTATTCGGCGTGGCTGGCCAAGCGCTGGGACGACCCCGCTTTCCCTCTGGCGTTCCCGTGGTTTGCCAGCGCCCGCTACTGGGACGATCACATCCTCGCTCTGCGCGAGCAAAGAGCCGCGCTGGACGAACCTTGTCTTAGCTGGTAAACGCCGCGCGTTTATCCCGTGTAGCGCTGAAAGAC
>JAGRHW010000002.1 GCA_020444765.1 Gammaproteobacteria bacterium
GTATCTACGAAGTTCCCTACGGCATCAAGATCAGTGACGTGCTTGCGCTTTGCCGGGCGGAAAATGCCGGGGCCGTGCAGATGGCCGGCGCGGCCGGGGAGACTGTACCCGCGTCCGAGTTCGAGCGCCAAATCCTGTTTGAGGATTTGTCGACAGGCGGGTCGCTTATTGTATTCAATGAAAAGCGGGATCTGCTCGATATGGTGGAGAATTTTGCGGAATTCTTTGTTCATGAAAGCTGCGGATTCTGCACGCCTTGCCGGGTCGGCGGTGTACTGCTGCGAGATCTGGTGAAAAAGGTCAAGGCCGGCAGGGCCAGCAACTACGATGTGCAGGAGATGGAAAAGATCGCCTCCATGATGCAGAAAACGGCTTTTTGCGGACTTGGCAGTACCGCTCCCAATGCGGTGCTTGACAGTCTGAAAAAGCTGCCGCAAATCTATCAGTCCAGATTACAGCAAAGCAGATTCATACCGGCTTTCGATCTGGATGCGGCGCTTGGGGAGGCAAGGGAGATAGCCGGCAGAGAGGATCGTCACGCGCACCTGGAGCAGAATCCATGAGTGAAAAGTCCCGTACATTCAGGCTCAACGGCAAATCGATCGACTTCAATCCGGGCGATACGGTGATGGCTGCGGCGATGCGCGCCGATGTGTATATTCCGCATCTGTGCTATCACCCGCAATACAAGCCGCATGGTTCCTGCCGTTTGTGTGTGGTGGAGATCAACGGTCGTTTCGTGTCTTCATGTACTCTGCCGGCGAGTGAGGACCTGGTCGTCGACAGCGAGTCGGCGCAACTCGGCGAATACCGCAAAAGCCTGCTGCAGATGCTGTTTGTCGAGGGCAATCACGTTTGTCCGGGCTGCGAAAAAAGCGGTAATTGTCAGCTGCAGGCGTTGGCTTATCGGGAAAACATGCTGTCGCCGCACTTTACGCATTTTTTCCCCAAGCGGCCGGTCGATGCCTCGCATCACGAAGTCGCGCTTGATTTCGACCGTTGTATCCTGTGTGAACTTTGTGTTCGCGCCAGCCGCGATACGGACGGCAAGAATCTGTTTTCCATCGGTGGTCGGGGGGCAAAAAACCATCTGCAGATCAACAGCGCGACCGGCAAGCTCGGCGATACGGATTTCTCGATCGACGATGCGGCGGCAAAAGTCTGCCCGGTCGGCGTGTTTCTGCCAAAACACAAGGGATATAACCTGCCGATCGGCAAGCGGCTTTATGACGAGCAGCCGATAGACACTGTCGGCGATGCCAACAGGAAGAGTGTCGAGGTGGCCGGCGATGAGTGAGAAATTACGTCTGTCGACAGTTTCCCTGGCCGGGTGCTTTGGTTGTCATATGTCTTTGCTGGATATAGACGAACGGATTCTTAAACTGGTTGAGCTGGTTGAATTCGATCGCTCGCCGATCACCGATATCAAAAAACTCGGTGCCTGCGATATCGGTATTATCGAAGGCGGCGTTGCAAATGCCGAAAACGTCGAGGTGCTGCGCGAATTCCGCAAGCAGTGCAAACTGCTGGTGGCGACAGGCGCCTGTGCGGTCAATGGCGGAATTCCGGCGATGCGTAACAAGTTTACGGTGCGTGAGTGTCTGGAAGAATCCTATATCGATGGTATGGGATTATACAACTCCGGTATCCCGAACGACCCTGAGTTGCCGCTGCTGCTGAACAAAGTACACCCGGTGCACGAGGTGGTGCTGATTGACTATTTTCTGCCCGGTTGCCCGCCTTCGGGTGACACGATCTGGACGTTTCTTACCGAGCTTATCGAAGGCAAGCCGGTGAGTTTTCCGTATACGCAAATACACTATGATTGAGCACCAGATACAGAGGTCAGCATGAGCGATTCACTGGAAACCACGGATCATCCGGAAAAGCTGCGACGTGTGGCCATAGATCCCCTGACCCGGGTTGAAGGGCATGGCAAGGTTACGCTGCTGCTGGATGAGGACAATCAGGTCAAGCAGGCGCGGCTGCATATCGTCGAGTTTCGCGGCTTTGAGAAATTTATTCAAAACAGGCCGTATTGGGAATTGCCGGTTCTGGTACAGCGTTTGTGCGGTATTTGTCCGGTCAGTCATCATCTGGCGGCGGCCAAGGCCTGTGATCAGCTGATCGGCGCCAGCATCACGCCGACCGCGGAAAAGATCAGGCGGCTGATGCATTACGGTCAGGTCTTGCAGTCGCACGCCTTGCATTTTTTTCATCTTTCCTCACCGGATCTGCTGTTCGGTTTTGATGACGAGGTTCGACATCGCAATATCGTCGGTGTTATCGCCGATTATCCGGATATCGCCAAACAAGGCGTGATGCTGCGCAAATTCGGTCAGGAAGTCATTCGGGTCACGGCCGGCAAACGCATCCACGGAACCGGCGCGATACCCGGTGGCGTGAACAAAGCGGTTTCACTGGAAGAAAGGCGCTATCTGTCGACAGATATCAAACAGGTGATCGCCTGGGCGCAAGAGGCGGTTGGGCTGATCAAGAAAGTCTATTTTGCTCAGGAAGACTATCATCGCCGTTTCGCCGGTATCGACAGTCATATGCTGAGCCTTGTCAATCCACAAGGTGGATTTGAGCTGTATGACGGAAACCTGCGTGCAAAAAGCAAAGACGACGAGATGATTTTCGACCAGCAGTCCTGTGATCATTATGCAAGCCTGATTCAGGAAGGTGTGAAAAACTGGACATACATGAAATTCCCGTTTATCAGCCGGCTGGGCGAGGAGCAGGGCTGGTACCGGGTCGGACCGCTGGCCAGGGTCAATAACTGTGATTTTATGGATACACCGCTGGCCGAAGAGCAGCGGCGTATCTTCCGCGAGGCGGCCCGGGGCGGGCTGGTGCAGAGTACCCTGGCGTTTCACTGGGCGCGGCTGATCGAGTTGTTGTATTGTGCCGAAGCGATCGAAGGACTGCTGCAGGACGATGCGCTGTCCGGTGATGAGCTTGTAAATCACGGCGCTCTGCAACAAACCGGTATCGGCGTGATCGAGGCGCCACGCGGGACTCTGTTCCATCACTATGAGATTAACCAGGACGGCCTGGTGGAACGCGCCAACCTGATCGTCTCGACGACCAACAACAACCAGGCCATGAACGAGTCGGTGCGTCAGGTTGCCCGCGAGTATCTGAGCGGTCACGAGATTACCGAACCGCTGCTCAATCAGATCGAGGTGGCGATTCGCGCCTACGATCCGTGTCTATCCTGTGCGACGCATGCTCTTGGCCGGATGCCGCTGGAAATATCCCTGCAGGATGTGGACGGCGTGGAGCTTGATTGCCTGCAGAAGGATCATGATGGACGGTTCCATCGAATCACACCCTGATGAACCGTCACCCGACGGGCAGGATCGGATCACGGTCATCAGCTACGGCAATCCATCACGCGGCGACGACGCGATCGGACCCCTGATGTTCGATCGTCTGCAAAACGCGCAGACAAATGGCGACATTCCATCAAGCGTGACCCTGGTGACCGACTTTCAGTTACAGGTCGAGCATATTCTCGATTTCGCCGATGCCAACGCCGTGATTTTCGTTGATGCCAGCCTGATCGATGCCGCGCCTTTTTCCGTTGTTCGGCTGGTCCCGCGCGCGGATCATACCTTCAGCAGTCACGCCTTGAGCCCGCAGAGCCTGTTGGCGGTCTACGAATCCGTGATTGGCAAGCCGGCGCCACCGGCGCAATTGCTGGCAGTTCGCGCCTATGATTTTGATCTGGGTGGCGACATGTCGGCCAGAGCCCGTAAAAACCTGGATCTGGCGGAACGGTTTCTGCGCCGTCAACTGCTCGCTCAGTCTTCTGCATGTCGGGAAAGTACCGCCTGATCTCGAAAAACGGGACAAAACTTGCTGGATTTTTTCTGTTGAGTACAGCTCTATCCGGCTGAGTGCTGCCTGGCATGTTTCAACACAGAGACTCCGGACAGGCTTCGGAGAGTCTGTTCCACGGCTCATAAACTTTTGAAATCGCGACGATTGCCGCTAATAGACGGATGAAATCAGCCCTATCCAGGATGGATAGGCGCCAACAGGGACGAGGGTTTTCAGGTCATGCGGACTGCCCGCACAAAGGGATTTACATTGATTGAGGTTTTACTGGTGGTCGCAATCCTGGCGATCACTGCCTCTGTCGCCTTGCCGACACTGTCTTCGGCCGATTCCAAGTATCTGGATATTGCCGCCAATGATTTGGCGCAGGCGATACGTTTTGCCCGCTCCGAAGCGATCCGTACCGGGCAACCGCACGGGATCAATCTGGATGAGTCCGATACGCGGTTCCGTCTTTATGTCTACACGAGCAGTGCGGAATACATCGTGCGTAATCCGCTCGACAAGTCGCTTTACCAACTGAACTTCGGCACCGGTGACAGTCGCGTCGCCATCGCGCAAAAGGCTATCAAGTTTCAGGGGCTATCCGTTAATTATCAGTCCTATATCGTGTTTGCCGGCGGCACCGGTGTGCCGGTTTCCGGTAGCGCCGGTTCGCCGAAGACGCTGGAAAGCGCGGAGTTCGTGCTTCAGCACGGCGTTGATCAACGCAAGGTGCAGGTAGCGCCGGTCAGCGCCAGGGTGACCGTGTTATGAACAAGCCGTCTATCTTTGCCCGACCGGGATCACGCCAGGCCGGTCTTTCCTATGTCGAAGTGGTCGTGTCGATCGTGATCATCTCCGCGGCGCTGGTGCCGGCCTTGCAGGCAGTGCAGAGCGGAATCCAATCGGCAACGGTACACGAAGATCTGGCGCAAAAGCACTATTATCTGCTGTCCAAAATGCAGGAGGTGCAGGCCACGTCTTTTGACGAATTGCTGGCCGCGGCCGATGCCGCCGGCGCCCATACCGCAGCGAGCAGCTATTCGGATGCCAGCGGTACGGATGACCGGCGGGTGGTTTACCTGTCTTTTTATGATGCGGACGATTCAGACGGCGATAACAATCCCTTTACGATCGACGATCCGAATACCGACGGTGACAACAATCCCTATACCGCGTCACTTGACGAGGCCGGTGTCCCTTTGGTCTGGATCAGGACTGAAATCCAGAACTCGCCGTTCAGCCTGGAAACCCTGGTCCGTCGATGAACAGAAATACCGCAAGCCGGTTTTCCCCAGGACGCTACCTGCAACGCGGTGTAACGCTGGTGGAGCTGATGGTGACGGTTTCCATTACCGGCATTCTTATGGCCGGCCTGATGGGGCTGGTCGGTGAAAGTCTGCACATCGAGTCGGTCACCCGCCAGCGGATCGATCTGGTCCAGCAGGCCCGCTTTGCCATGCAGCGCATGACCACAGCGGTGGGTAAATCAGGTTATTTGATGCTGCCGCTGGTTGACAGCCCATATACAGCCTGGTCTGAAGCAGTGCGTGACGTGCTTGCGGTAACCCTGGACCCGACCCTCGACAGAGACGCCGATGGCTGGGCGGACGCCAATAACGACAAGGATTTTCAGGACAGCAACCAGAACGGTATCAGAGACGACGGCGAATGGCAGCGAATCGACGAGGATACCAGTGGCGACATGACCAACGACGATGAGTCCGGCATCGTCGGCATCGATGATGACGGTGATGGTCTGGTCGATGAGGCACACAAGAATGATGATGATGAGGGCAGCGTCTTCGACGAGGATTTGCAACCCTTGCAGGACGCCGATGGCGACTTATCGTTTTCAGAAGACCTGGGCGAGGATATGAATGGCGATGGAGCGTCCGGTATAAGCGGCGTCGATGACGATGGGGACGGGGCGTTCGATGAGGGCAATCAAAAAGACGATGATGAAGACGGGCTCAGCGATGAGGATTGGCTGGACCCGGTGGTTTTTTATCTGAACGGTACTGATCTGATTGAACGGACACCGGCGATCAATCCGGTCGACGGTAATGATTTTATTGAGAATGTGATCGCCGATCATGTCTCGGCCTTTACCGTAACGCGGCATGGCGTCGGCTATCAACTGAATCCGCTGCTAACGATTGACCTGACCCTGACTGCTGACGACGGGGAATCCATAAGCCTGAGCGCAACGGTTGCGCAGGGTGGTCTGCTGTGAAAGCCGAGCGGGGTTTTGTACTGATCGGGGTGGTCTTTGCGCTGTTCGTCATCGCCAGTGCAAGCCTGGTGATCAACCGTGAAGGCGGCATGAACGTGCGCATGGCGGGTGACGAGCTGGCTGTTTCAAAAGCGCGTGGCGTTGCCCAGGCCGGTATCAATCATTTGCTGGCGAGTGCCAATCAGTCCGAATGTGAAAACTATCCTGATATTACAGCTGCGGCATTCGGTGAGCACTCCTATAGTGCAACCATATCGCCGACCTCCGGCTCGCCCGTCAGGGTCAGCTCTGTTGCGACGCTGGATGACGGAACAGTTGTCAGTATGGAGCGTGAGCAGGCGCCGGTTTATCAGGCAATGAAGCCCGGGATCGTGATAAGCAGTGCCGATGGTGCCGGGAAAGATTCGTATATATCGGACTTCTTTCTCTCAAGAAACAGTAACTTTGGAACCGCTTCTTCGCTGTCAGTTGGTGATAATGCGTTAAGCGAAAACTATTCCTTGTTCAAGTTCGATCTGTCATCCCTGCCCGATAATATCAAGATATTATCTGCCGATATGCAATTGTATCTCAGCGGAATAAGCCTGAGTTCCGGTAACAGCGGTTTGTCTGTTCACCGTATGCTGACTGACTGGACCGAAGCAGGGGTTAGCTGGAACACATCCGATGGCAGCAATTCATGGAATATAGACTATAACTACGAAGCCGAGCCCAGCAGTAAACTGGCGATGACGAGCACCAACTCAGGGTCGCGAGATTTTGACATGACCGCCTTGGTACAGGCCTGGAACAGCGGCATGTATGAAAACTACGGAGTCGTGTTGCTGCCGGATAATATAACCAGTCTTGCTATCGACAGCGGCGAAGCCAGCGACACGACGCGTGTGCCGACTCTGACGGTGCGTTATACCTGCGAATGCGGGTTATTTTGTGATACATCGGTACCTTTACCCGATGGTCTGGCGCACTGGAAGTTTGACGAAACCAGCGGCACGGTAGCGGAAGACTCGGTCGGTGGTCATCACGGCAGCACCTCCGGTACGAACTGGAGTACCGGTGGGCAAATCGATGGAAGCGCCGAGTTTGATGGTTTATCCGATTATATCTATGTACCTCACTCCAGTGATCTGTCGTTTGACAGGGAGCTGAGCATCTCGGTCTGGGTCAATCTGAGAGACCCGGCAACCGGTTCATATGCCTATCAGTCGATCCTGGGTAAAGGTACCTCGAATTATACAGAGGAGTACTGGTTCGGTATCCTGGACGGGCTTCTGGAATTTGGTGTACTGCAATCCGGCAATTGGCACAGCGTGGCTACCGAGGAGACCCTGGCGTTGCAGCCTGGTATCTGGTATCACCTGGTGGCGACGTTCAGCTCGGTGAGTAATGAAGTCAATCTGTATCTTGATGGCTTGCCTATCGCCAGTGGTTTGCTCACCGTTGATCCGGTACCCAAAGCAGAAGCCATCCAGGTTGGTCGCAGCCAGTACGGAGAATTCTGGAACGGCAAAATGGATGATTTAAAGTTGTTTGCCGAGGTTCTGAGTCCGGAGCAGGTGGCTTCGATAACCGTGGCAGGGGGCAAGAAAATAGCTGAAGAAAGGATTCTGGATCAGTTCAATACGGCCTACAGCTATGCCGGTGACGATGGTTCACTGCCATGGAACGGAAGCTGGCAGGAGGTTGGTGAAAATGATGGCCCGGCCAGTGGCGATGAATATGTTAGCGAATTCGGCACCCGGCGTTTTGCCGTCAGGTTGCAGGACAATGACAACGGCGGTGAAGGTATAGAGCGGGAAGCTGATCTGACGGCTTGTAATACCGCCTGGCTGGATTTTGACTACATGCGCCGGGGGCTGGATGCCGGCAGCTGGTCTTCACCCGCAGACTATGTTGCCGTCAGTGTTTCCACTGATGGCATATTCTGGACGGAGCTGGATCTGCTCTCCGGGCCGGCTAACGATGCGTTGTATTTCCCGGCGAGCTATGATATCTCGGCGTTTATATCCCCGACGACCAGAATCCGCTTCCGGACTTCGCCGAATATGGGGTCGAGCGAAGGGGTCTATATCGATAATGTCGAGATTCGCCTGTTTGGTTGCCATTGATGGCGGCGAGAAGACAAAGGCGGTATAAAGTTTCAGGTATCGGGGCCGTAACCTGAACTGAAGGATTAATTCAAACAGACACACGGAGTTGTGGTGAAAAATTCCCTCCCAGGGGGCGCCGGTGATTAAGCTGCCGTCCCAAAACAGATCAGTATTGGCGATGGTGCTGCTATCGTTGCTGGTGGTCGTGTTTGTATCCGCCTGGCAATACTGGCAGTTCCGGTCCGGGATAAAGCGGCTTGGCAGTGAACAGCTTGCGGTTCTGACACATATTCCCTACCAGGTCTCCGCGTCGAGCGGTGAGATCGAGCGTCTGTTTCAGTCTGTCATCAAGTCCGGCCCGATGCCGGAAGCTTCGTATATACAGCTTATCGATTCAGCCGGCTTGACAGTGGCTGATTATGCGTCCGGGCAACTGTCTCCCGCGGGGCTGACTGCTGAGGGCGGTCAGCTTGACGGTTATCAGGAATTCTCCGCCTATGTAAAGCACGAAAGCATGATGGGTTCGGTGGTGCGGTTGGTGATTGCCAGTGGCTGGATGGACTTCCTGAAGAGCAAGGCTGTTGGAATAGTGCTTGGGTCCATGCCTGCAATTTTGATCATTTGGCTGATGAGCTTTTTCTCCGGCCGCAGAGAGCTTCCCTTAAAGCAAAGCTTTGATGTCATGCAGCGGCTTTTTTCCGTGATTCCCCATGCTGAATCCGAGGTCAGGAATGAAGTCAGCGAGTCCGCGAATCTGGATAATCTCACCTTGCTGGCCAGAAGCGCTGAAGAATATATCGCTACCTTCGAGTCTGAAAGGTCGGTATTCAACACCAGTACAAAAGTACTCGCCTATCAAAAAGCAGGCTCGGAGTCGATCTTGCGTTCGGTCCCGGATGGCATACTCGTTCTCGACGAGACCGGTCAGGTAATATTCGCCAATCAGCAGTTTCTGCGTTGGTATCGATTGACGGAGGACAGTGTCGTCGGAAAAATGCCGATCGATTGGTGTGATCGTCCGGAGCTTTTGGGATTTCTGCGCAGATACAGCGGTATGTTGGCCCGTCGGGCAGAGTCCGGCAACATAGAGATGAATCCCCCGGGCAAGCCTGGCGCATCGCTCTCCCTGACCGCGTTTCCAATGTTCTCTGTTCGTAATGAGGAGCAGATCAACAACACGCTGATTGTTCTGAGCGATATCACCACCGAAGTGATGGCGCAAAAGGCGCGAGACGAATTTGCCGCTGCACTGGCGCATGAATTGAAAACCCCCTTGCATGCGATCGGCATGCATGCCGAGTTGTTGCTTGGCGACGAAGGGGAAGACAGTAATATCAGGGTTGAATCGGCTAACTATATCAACACCGAGGTCGAGCACATCAGTGAACTGGTCAGGAACATGCTCAATATCACCCGGATCGAAACCGGTAGCCTGCAGATTAATCGCAAGCTCACGAAGATCAACGATCTGCTGAACAGTGCAATCGATAACCTGGCAACGACCGCCTCTGAAAATCAGATTACTCTGCACAAGGATTATCCGGAAACCATGGAACCCTGTTATCTGGACAAGGATTTGCTGAGGGTGGCGATCAACAACCTGTTGTCGAACGCGATTAAATACAACCGTACAGGCGGGGAAGTGACCGTTTCATATTCGGAGAATGAAAATAACCTGATCTTGTCCGTCAGTGATACGGGATTCGGTATCAGTGAAGCCGAGAAATCACATATCTTTGAAAAATTCTATCGTTCAGATGATATCGAAGTTCGCGAACGATCGGGTCACGGGCTTGGCTTGTCACTGGTTAAGGAGATAATTGATTTGCATAACGGTTCCATATCCGTGGATAGCGTCAAGGGTGAAGGTACACGCTTTACGGTTCGACTCAAGCGTATCAATGTGCCATTGAAGGAGGCTGCATGAGTGGGCAACGCATCCTGGTCGTAGATGATCAGTCTCATATCAACCGGATCCTGAAGCGTTCACTAGCACAGAAAGGTTACGTCGTTGAGACAGCGTCCCATGGTAAGCAGGCGCTGGATATGTTGCGTGAGGAAAGTTTCGACGCCATTATCACGGACTACCAGATGCCGCATATGGACGGCGTTACGCTTTGCGAAGCCTATACCGGCGAGTTTCCCGGTAATGCAACTCTGATGATATTGTCCACGGCCGTGGCGGATGAAAAACTGCAGGAGTGGGCAGAAAGGATGCCCAATACGCTGTACCTGGAAAAGCCGGTAAGCATGCGTCGTCTCAGCGATATTCTCAGTGAATATTTCAGTATGCCACAAAGGCGTTCAGGGTAAATCCGATGACTGTGGACATGTTCCAGGGTGTTGACGTCGAAAAATACCGCACCCTGTTGGATGAACGGTTTGCCACGACCATGGCTCTGGCGATTGTTGATCGCTACGGACGTATTCTGGATCTCGATGGAGAGCTGTCGAGTCAGTGCGAAGCTGTGATCAGCAAGGTCGTCAGCGAACTCGATGGTGGTTTGCAGGAAGAAGTTGGGCAGTATATACCCAACGAAAATGCCTTGCTTCTGCTGATATCGATCGATGTCTGCAGTTCCGAATCGTATCTGGTGATGCACTGCAGATTTCCGCCGGGTGAGAGTTTTACTGAACACGACTCGGCCAGCAAGGCGGCGGAGATTGTTTACGAGGCAATCAGCGACGGCATGCGGCTCAACTGCGAGCTCAACGATATGGCCGATGACCTGTCGGCTCGTTATGAAGAGCTCAATCTGTTTTACGGGCTGGATGATATCGTCGAGATCAAGGATGTCAACAAAGGCCAGATCGCGCTGAAAAAACTCGCCGACAATTGTAACCGTTATCTGAATACGGATGTCGTTTCGATTTTTGTCACTTCCGCAAATATCGACGTCGAAGCGCATGGACCATGTCCTCGCGAATTCCGCGACAAATGGGAAGCGGCGGTCGAACTGCTGCGTGAAAAAGTCGTGGCGTGTCTGGTCAGTCATGAAAACTCTCTGGTCATCAATGATACCGCCGAAATAGCATCGCTTACCGGCGGACTCATTTCGGCAAAAATCGCGGCGACGACCATCCATTCCAATACCGGTATCATCCTTGGTTATTTAATGTTGGGCAGAAAGTCGGGTGAAAAGGATTTTTCCAACAGCGATCGACGTTTGCTCAGGGTCATCGCCGAGCAGGCGTCAACTATCGTCAGTGCCAGTTATGATGTACTGACCGGTCTGTTGAACCGGCAGGGAATCCTGTCGCCCTTGAACAGGGCGATAGTCGAGGTCATACAGAACGATACCAGAAAAAGCCTGTTGATTCTCGATATAGACCAGTTTCGTATGATCAACGACAGCTGTGGCCGGGAGGCCGGCGATGAGCTGCTCCGTTCGGTCGCCAATCAGCTAAAGAGCACGGTTCATTCCGGCAAGGCATTCGCGCGCCTTGAAAATGACAAGTACGCTATCCTGGTTGAAGAAACGGAATCAAAAGATGCCAGCGGAATCGCCTCGGATATTATCCGGACGATTATCGGCACCGGATTCAGATGGGACGGTAAATCATTTGATATCAGTGCCGGAGTTGGCATAGTGGAGCTGCAGGACACCATCGAGGATGCCAACGAAGTGCTGGCGCTCGGAACAATCTCCTGTGATGTCGCCAAACAACAAGGGGCGGGTGGTATCTTTCTGTACGATCCCGCCAGTGCTGCTATCGAATCCGTGCGCAGCGCTATCGACTGGGTGCCGCATATTCGTCAGGCGCTGGAGAACGACTTGTTCGAGCTTTATGCACAGCAAATTGTGCCGCTCGATCAGGCGCCCGGTAATGCGGTTCATTACGAAATTCTACTGCGCTTGCGTGCTGAAGACGGCACGATCAGCTCGCCTTTCCAGATGATCAAGGCCGCCGAGGCCTATAATATGGTCACTCGGATTGATCAGTGGGTGATTAAAAACACCCTGGAAGCGCTGAAAAAAAGCCGGGAACAGTTCCCCGATATCAAGGTAAGCTGTTCTATCAATATGTCGGGCCAATCCGTAACAGACGAATTCTTCAGCTTTGTCAGAAGACTGTTACTTGCCTCGCCGGAACTGATTCCGAACATCAATCTTGAAATTACTGAAACTGCTGTCGTGTCAAACCTTTCTTCGGCAACCCGCTTGATCGAATCGTTACGGAAAATCGGTGTCAAGTTCTCCCTGGATGACTTTGGTACGGGTATGAGTTCATTCGGTTATCTGCGAGATCTGCCTATCGATTATCTGAAGATCGATGGCTCGTTTGTCAAGCATATAGCCGACGATCCTGTCAGCCATGCCATGGTCGAATCGATACACCGGGTTGGTCATATCATGGGTTTGCAAACCGTGGCCGAATTTGTCGAAAACGATTTTATTTGCGAAAAGCTCAGAAAAATGGGTGTGGATTTTGGACAAGGTTATGCGCTTAACAAACCGGCACCGCTTTTCGAGCAGCTGGAGCGGTTCTCTCGGGAAGCAATACAAGTCGAGTCGGATTCCGAACTGAAAAAAACCGGTTACGGAGCCTGAGATGTCTGTCGCCATTTCACAGACCAGAGTAGGTGTCGAGACTCATTTGGCCCTTGAAGGGCCTATCAATGACGATGTCTCTGTCAGCGCCTTGCAGGTACAGCTAGACAATTGTATTGATCAGTACCAGATCAATATCGTGCTGGACATGGTGTCGGTACCGCTGGTTAACAGCCAGTGCCTGGAAGTATTGCTGGAAATACAGGATCGGTTGCTGCGCTTTGGCGGCTCCCTGAGACTGACCAATCTGAGCAAGCTGCTGAAACAGGTGTTTTATATTACCGGCGCGGATAAATCCATCGAGTGCGATTCCGGTTCGTCAACAGGATTTACCGTGCTCGCGCCGGATAACCGGGGCGCAGGCAATAAGCGAAAGCTGGGTGAAATTCTGCTGGAAAAAGGCCTGGTTACAGAAAAAGACATTGAATACGCTGTATTACAACAGCGCAAATCCGGAAAAAAACTAGGCGATATTCTAATTGAAGATGAATATGTCTCCGAGGCGGATTTGCTTACCGTGCTTGCAGAACAGCATGATCTGCCGTTTTTGCAGATTCGTACAGGCTTGTACGACACGGCAGTCGTAAAATTGCTGGACAGGGATTTTGCAAAAGGCCTGGCAGTGATGCCTTTGTTCAAGATCAACAACACCCTTATTCTGGCAACCACCGACCCCCAGGCCATACCCACGTTCGACGCAGTCTCGGAAAAGACCGGCTGCAATATCAAACCGGTATTGGCCACCTCCGAAAACATACTGGAAATGATTAACGAGGCGCGGGATGCCTCTAGTAATCTGTCGGAACTCATCGGCGGGCTGGATATAGAAGCGGATCTGGAGTTGCTCGAAGGACAGGCCGACCAGAAACTCGATGAAATCGATGGGCAATCGGGCAGTAGCCCGGTTATCAATCTGATAAATAACCTTGTACAGCGCGCAGTACGGGACGGCGCGAGTGATATTCATATCGAACCGGGGCGAGGCCGCAGCCGGATTCGCTTCAGAATCGATGGCGTGTTGTATCAGGTGATGACGCCACCGTCGGATATCTACCCTGCACTCGTATCACGTCTCAAGGTTATGGCCAAGCTCGATATTGCCGAGCGTCGTCTGCCGCAGGACGGACGTATTCAGGTCCTGACCCAGGGCAAGATCATCGATTTGCGTCTCAGTACACTGCCGGGTATTTTTGGCGAAAAGGTTGTGTTGCGTGTACTGGATAAAGACCAGTCGATCATGCAGATAGACAAGCTTGGTATGACGCAGGCGCATCTTGCCGTCTTCCGGCAAATGCTCAAGAGCCGTCATGGTTTGTTTCTGGTGACCGGTCCGACCGGCAGTGGTAAAACATCAACCCTGTACTCGGCGATCAATTATCTCAACAGTATCGAAAAAAGTATCGTAACGATCGAGGACCCGGTCGAATACCAGCTCGATGTGATTAATCAAAACCAGGTACGGGATGGGATAGGGCTTGGCTTTGCAAAACTGTTCAAGCACGTACTGAGGCAGGATCCGGATATCGTCATGGTTGGCGAGATACGCGACCGGGAAACGGCCGAGATTTCCGTGCAGGCGGCCTTGACCGGTCATCTTGTATTATCGACCCTGCATACCAATGATGCTATCGGTGCCATCACACGTCTGTTGGACATGGGTATACAACCTTTCCTGCTGTCCTCGGCAATGATAGGCGTTATGGCCCAGCGGCTCATTCGGCGTGTCTGTCCAAAATGTTCTACCCAGTACACGATTTCACCGGAAGCCTTGCAGAGTTTTGGAATACATTCCGACGTACCCAGGCAGCTGGTAAAAGGCAAAGGATGCACCTATTGCTACGATTCGGGCTACAAAGGACGTATGGCCGTACATGAAATTTTTGCAGTTGACTCCTCTGCCCAGCATTTGATGAGCCACAACCCCTCACGGGATGAACTTGATAAGCACCTGAAAGAAAAAGAGGTGATTACCTTGTTCGATTCGGCGCTTGATGCGGCATTTGCGGGTCAGACATCGCTGGAAGAGGCTATGCGCCTCTCCGGAACCTAAAATGGCTATAGAAACCCTCGCCGGACAGCGTGTGCCGGACAAAACTCCCGGCTCCTTCAAGAGCACTTTATCCGAACTTAATAAAATACAGGTGTTCAGCAGGAAAGTCGGGCTTGCCGATCGTATGCTGTTTACCGAAAGACTGGGTTTGATGATCGAGACGGGGACGCCTTTGTATGGCAGTCTGGGAACCCTGAAACGCAGTATCGCCAATCCGGCGATGGCCGACATTATCGGGCGGTTGGAAGTGAGCATCGACAAGGGCGGCAGTTTTGCGATTGCCTTGTCACAGTGCCGGGAGCTGTTTGACTCGACCTATATCAATCTGGTTGCCGCCGGGGAGAAAGGTGGGTTCCTGCCGGACGTCATGCAGCAACTTTATCAGATGGACAAAAAGCGTCTTGAGCTTGGCGGCATGGTCAAGTCTGCGATGTTTTATCCGTTCTTTCTGTTGGCCTTTTCCGTTGCGGTCATCGTTTTTGTTATGCTGGTGGTTTTCCCGAAGTTTGCAACCCTGTTCGAATCACTGGCCGATCGTTTGCCGTTGTCGACCAAGGTGCTGTTGGCTATCAGTGACTTCATGATGGCGCACTGGTTCATGATGCTGTGCGGTTTTGCGCTTGCGCTGGTGGGTATGGGATTCTGGTGGCGCAAGCCTGAGGCCATGCTGTGGCGGGATCGGGTCAAATTGCGCCTGCCGCTGGTGCGCGAGATCATCATACAATATTATCTGCTGCAAACCCTGCGGGTTTTGTCTCTGTCGATCAAAAATGGCGTTAACGTTCTCGACGCCTTGAAAGGCTGCCGGGATATTGTACAAAACAGTGTTTATCAGAACTTTCTGCAGGAAACCGCTGAGATGGTGGAGACCGGTGACGGTATTTCCGCCGGTTTTGAAAAAAGCTCGCTGATACCGGATCTGGTCAAGCAAATGATTGGTACGGGCGAGGAAACCGGTAATCTGGCGCTGGTTATGCTACGCATCGCAGAGCATTACGAAGTGGAGCTTGCCAAGCGTATTCAAACAGTCTCCAAGCTTGCAGAGCCGATTATGCTGCTGATAATGGGGGCGTTTGTCGGCCTGCTGGTCAGTTCTTTGATTCTGCCGATTTTTCAGTTATCGCGTGCCGTCCATTAATTTTGAAAATAAAACACACTATACTGCAAAATTTATTAAACATTTTAATGAATAGTCGATAATGTCAATAGCAATGATGCTTTTGTACCTAAATGGAGTTAAACAATGCCTTTTTACAAACGTTCTGGTCAATCCGGGTTCACCCTTGTCGAACTGCTGATTGTCGTTATTATTCTGGCTGTCCTGGCTTCTGTCGCCATTCCGCAATTCTCTAGCTCGACAGATGATGCAAAATCAGCGGCCCTGGACTCTACGCTTGCTGAAATGCGCAACGCTATCGAAATGTATTATCACCAGCACAACGAATACCCAAGCAGCAAAGCTGCAGGCGGTTCATTTGGTGCTGTGGATACGTCGGATGCATTCACAAACCAGTTGATTATGTATACCGATAGTGACGGCACCGTATCGACCACCAAGGATGCTACTCACAAATACGGCCCTTACCTTAAAAAACAACAACTGCCAGCCAACCCGCTAGATGAAAGTACAGCTCTGTTGATCGTGACAACAGGCAACCTGTCTGCGACTGGAACCGACGCCGGCGGCTGGTGGTTCGATAACGTAAGCGGCAAGTTCATGGCGAATAAAGCCGGTAACTATAACCGCTAGAACAGTAAAGAAGGCATAATCCCGATGCCTGCACATTGCTGATCGGGTTGCGGCGTCCTAGCCGCAACCCGTTTATCGTAGCCCTTCATTACTCTTCCCGTAAATTCTGTTCTAAATCGCTTCTATCACTTGAAGGCGGGTCAGGTTCGATCTGAGTCTGGTGATGCCAGCCAGATTGGCCTCTTCAATAAGCCCGTCGTTGTTTTTTCCCTTTCCCCAGTCTGAAATAGTGTGACCCGGCAAGCATTCTGCTAAAGAAATGAGAAGCTGTTCCGCTATTTTTAAACATTGATAAGGGAATATCAGAGTAGAGCAATGGCATTGACTGCCTCCAGGGTACGGACCGCTGACCAATTGGTACATTTTGGCCGACGTGTCAGGGAAATCTCCAGTAAAGCGACCTATGGGCCGATCGGCTTTGATCTCGGCCGCTCATCCGTGCGCGCGGTGCAGGTTCAGTCAGGGCCGGTAAGACCCACCCTCAAGGCGGCCATCTATAAAAAATACCCTTGTGCCCGGCAGGAGCTGTTTGCCGATCCAGGCCTGTTTCGAGAGTTCGTTCGTTCGGCAATGGACGGACAAGGCTTTAATGGGCGCAAAATAGTGACCTGCACGCCCGCTGAGCATCTTCGCCTGTTAACCCTGGAATACCCGGTCAGTGACCAGGTTCCTGAAGCCCAGGTGATTCTGGAGCTGGTACAGAACCAGGTCAAAGAGGATATTTCCGAGCTGGTCATAGATTATATTCCGTCACGTGCTCCCGGCGAGTCAGGTAAGCGGACTGCCCTGGTCGCGATTGCAAATCTGCAAAAACAGATTGAATTTCTGGAGATGCTGCGGGGTGCAGGGCTTTCTGTGGCAGGCGTGGAGATTGGTCCGATTGCCATAAGGAGACTGGTCGAAAAGGTTTCGCGGATAGAAGAGACGCCGAATATCCTGGTCGTCAATTGTGGAACCGAGAGCACCTATCTGACGGTAACCTCGGGGCGCAGGCTGATGCTCGATCGGGGGGTCAAGTTTGGCGAACGCAATGTGGTGGAAAAAATCGCCGCTGCCCTGCAAATGACGCCTAAGGAAGCCGAGAGGCTGTTGTACGGTTATGGTGTGGACAGCAGCAGGCAAAACGAGGAGTTGCTGGGTGGCATGATCAATTCCAGGGATATTGTCGGGACGATTCTCGGCATCGTCACGCCGGCCTTTCACGAGCTTACCCGAGAGATCGAAAAAATTGTCGCCTACGCACGTGCCCAACTGCACGGCGCGGATATTCAACAGATTTATCTGTTGGGCAGCCTTTCGCGCTGGCCGGGTGCGGAGCGTTTTCTCGCTTCCCTGATGCATCTGCCGGTCAAAGTGCTGAATCCGTTCGAATCATTTGAGTGTGGTGTCGGACTGCAGTCGACACTTGATTCCCTGCCGGTTTCCGGAATGGCCGTGGCCACCGGCTGTGCACTGAGTGAGTTGCGATAGTATGGAAACGTTCAACCTGATGCCGCCAGCATACAAGCGTGGGCTCACTTTCCGTGCTGACCTGAAAATATTTCTTGTCCTGCTGGTGTCGATTGCTGTGCTTGCTTTTATTGCAAGATGGGTCCTGTCCAGGGATATCGAAGCTAATCGAATAAAGTTCGCCGATGTCACCGCTTCGAGGGATTACATTCAGACACAGCTTGCCGAGATGGATGCATTGCGGGTGAGCAAGGAAAAACTCGAAAGCCGCTACAAGCTTCTCAATGGTCTGAAAGGCGATGTGTCTGTGCAGGATCTGTTTCTGGTGATGGACTCTGCGTTGACCGAGGATATCGAGTTTGAAACCTTTATTTTTGAGCGGGCCGGCGAAGCGGTATCACAGCAGGAAGAGTCTGCCGGTGACTCGTACTTTATTATTCTTCCCGAATCCGGGCAGGAAAAAAATCGCTACGATGCCTGGCGTATAAAATCGAATATGACGATTCGTGGCCGGGCCAGGACGCATTCGGCAATGGCGAACTTCATGACCGCTATCGGTGAGCATGAAAAAATCGAACGGGTCGAATTGCTGAACAGCGGATCGCAACCTGGCCAGAACGATGGCAGTGTGCATTTTGAATTTATCGTGGTGATCAATAACCGGATAAGGCAAACCTCATGATCCCTGATACCTGGCTGCAATCGAGAAAATCCTGGTTGGCATTGTTTACAGCGGTGCTGCTGGTTTTTCTGCTGGTGTTGTTTAACGTTTTGTTCAAAGACGCCTGGCAGCAGAAGCGTCAGCTCGCCGACAGTTATAACAATGTGCAGCGTCAACTGGACCAGACAAAGGCTCTGGAGTCGCTCAACCTGGAACGTGAAGAGATCAGCAGCGAGCTGGAATCGATACGTAAAAAACTTTATTTTCGCAGTGAAGGCCGTAACAGCGCTGAGATCGTGCCCTATGTCATCGGGATTCTGGACGATATATCAGCTCGGTTCGGGGTTCGCCTCGAGGCGGTGAAACCTCTGGAAGTCCACAAGGTGCTGATGCTTGAGGAGATGCCGTTCGATATTACAATATCAGGCCCTTACAAAAATATCTATCGCTGGCTAGGGGAGGCGGAAGAAGCATTGAACCCGATGGCGGTAAAGAATTTCACCATTAATCCTTACATCAAGGGGCAGGGCGTTATCATGAAAATGCGCGTGGTGTCTTACCGGCTGCCGATGGAGAAAGGCTGATGTTCGGATCAAGATGGAGCGGTCTGTTGTTATGCCTGATCTTATATACAGGTCCGGCTCTGGCAACGTCCTATCCCGAATTACAGCATGATCCGTTCTCGTATACGAAGGATCTGGATAACAGCCAGTCAAGAGTACGTGACCAGGATAGTGATGGCAAGCCTCCGGCTGCTGCCACCTGGCAGCCCAGGCTGCTGGCGACCATCGTCGCCGGCCCCCGGTCAATGGCCAATGTCGGAGGTAAAGTGCTGAGTCTGGGGCAATCTGTTGACGGATACAAACTGATCGAGGTTGGAAAAACCTCGGCAACCTTCGAGAAAAATGGTCAAAGCTACGTATTGCAGCTTACGCAGCTAACTACAACCAGGTAATCTGGATATGGATAGTACATTGAAAAGGATTTCACGTATCATCGCTTGTTTGCTATTGCTCAACAGCTCGCTGGCTTTTGCAGCCGCGGCTGCGGATGCTTCCGTAAGCAATCAAAAGCGACAAGGTGATGAGTATTTTGAACTGGAGTTGTCATTTGTCGATACGCCTATAGCGCAGGCATTCGAAATGATCTCCGGGCTCGGTCAAGTGAGCATTGTGCTGTCCTCGGGCGTGTCGGGTAATGTCACCGCCAAGATCTTTGAAAAGTCCATCGATTCGGCCGTCAGGACCGTCGCCGCTGCTGCCGGTTACGCCGTGGAAAAGCATGGCGCCGCTTACATGGTGATGGATAAGGAAGAAGTCGGTAAGGATGCCATCGGTGATATGACTCAGGTAAGGTCCTGGAAGGTTCAGTACATCGATACCGCCAAAGCTGCAACCCTGCTTGAAAAATACCTGTCACGCTATGGCAGTATTTCCACTCTGGAAGATCGCAAGATGGTGATCGTCTCCGACCGCCCGGACTTTCTGGAGCGGATAGATCATGTTCTGCAGGAAGTCGACGTCGAGCCGCAACAAATACTGATCGAAGCGGAAATTCTCGAAATCACGCTTAACGACGATGAAACCTACGGTATCGACTGGTCGGCCAAAAGCCGCCATGGCACGCTCGGAACCACCGGCCTGAATACCAACGTTGGGTCAACCTCCTTTTTCATGGAGTACCTGACCAGCGATCTGGACGTGTTTCTAAAGGCCTTGTCGGAAAACGGTCGGGTGCGTACCTTGTCGACACCGAAGTTGCTGGTGCTTGAGGATCAGGACGCCGAGGTTATCATCGGTGACAGAATTGGCTTTAAGGTGACGACTACGATCGATTCCGTAACCTCGGAAAGCGTCGAGTTTATCGAGTCCGGTGTGATACTGCGCGTCAAGGCGGCCGTCGATAATAACAAAAGAATCATGCTGGATGTGCATCCGGAAGTCAGCTCCGGAACTGTCACCGACGGCATTCCCTCGGTCAGCACCACGGAAGTCACCACGCAATTGATCGCTGATGACGGTCAGCCGATCTTTATCGGCGGCCTGATCAAAAACACCAAGACCGAACGTGAATCCGGTGTGCCAGGCTTGCGCTCGGTGCCGATGATCGGTGCGCTGTTTTCACAGACGGAAGAACGGAATACCAAGACCGAAACCATCGTGCTCATTCGTCCGTATCTGGTTGCCGGCAATAAAAAAATGGATCCCAACCGGCTCGAAGTCAATCGTTCCGCCGTACTGAGCGAGGATCTGAGGGCTGATATCAACCCGCAACTGGACAATCTGGACCTCAATAACGAGCCGCGCTCCAGCAGGAAATCAGCGTCAGAGGCAAAGACGGATTCCGGAGACGCTGATAACGTCATCGACACAGATGAACAATCAGCGCCGCAGGTCAATGAACAATCGGCACCGGAAGTCGATACAGGCTTTCTCAGAAAGCTTGGCATGGGCGGTCTGGTCAGTGTACTGGCGATGCTGCTGTTGCTTTGATGGACTCGACTGTCGGGACGCCTGTACAATAAGCGCCTGTAGAATCAATCAACAGGATCCTTACAGCAATGCCAGTAGTAGTTTACCGCCAGCCCGATGGCGTCGAAAAAGAGATCGAAGTCAGGCTCGGTCAGTCATTGATGGAGGCCGCCGTGCAGAACAATGTCGACGGCATTGAAGCCGAGTGTGGCGGTTCCTGCATGTGCGCGACTTGTCATATTTATGTTGACGAAGCGTTTCTGGACAAGTTGCTGCCGGTCGATGAACTTGAAGATGAAATGCTTGAGAGCACCCACAGCGAACGGCGCGCCAACAGCCGTCTGAGCTGTCAGCTTCTGATGACCGAAGCGCTCGATGGCATGCATGTCGAGCTGCCGCCCAGCCAGTCCTAAAAAGCGTAGCTGTAACTGGCCTGCATGATGACCGCGGAGTTGACGCGGTATTCGGCATGCGCAAAGGTCTGCTTCATATATTCCGCGCGCAGCCGCAATTTCCCTGACTTGCCGAGTGGCAGACCGTATTTTAATCCGGCCGTGTAACTCCAGAACCGGTCCAGCCGATAGTCGGCGCTAAGGTACCCGTCGTCAGGCATGATCACATCCACATTATCGTCGACCGCCAGATGGTGTTTGTAAAAATCCGCGGCTGTTTGACGGTAAAGACGAACATGCGGTTCCAGGAACTGCCCCCCACCGAGTTTGTTATTGTATTTCAGGTCGAAGGTATGCGAGCGGATATTCCAGTCGTCCTGATAGAGCCGGTAGGATGCATGCACAGTGTTACGGTTGGCGCTGAGTTCATGCGCCAGTTTTGTATAAAGCGATGCCCGGTTGCGCTGGTCCGGGCGGCTTTCATAAAAGGTATCGACCGGATTGCCGTCACCGTCGGTTGCGCTGATGAGTTTATACGGATCGCTGTGATAGCCCTCCGAACGGGCGTATGACAGATTCATCTGCCCGACCGTTCGCTTGTTGATGACTCTGCTGATACCACCAAGGGCCTCCCAGGTATTGCGCTCGCCCTTGCCGAAACTTCGGGTGTCGCTGACCTGCGCCAGCGGGGCAGGCGTATCGCCGGAGCCCGCGCGGTAGATCGTGTCTCCGGTATAAGACAAGCCTGCCTGATACGTGACCAGCCTGTTGGCGGATTCCTTTTCAAGTCCCAGACTGCCGCCGAAGGATTCGTAATCGTTTTCCGATGAGATGCTGGCCCCGTATGTCGTTTTGAGATGACGGTTCATCGTATGCTGCCAGTCCATACTTAGTGCAAGCCTGGTGTCATCGAACGCTGCCAGTGCATCGTTCTGTCCAGCGTCGATTTCGCCGCCGCCGGATGCGCCGGTAAACGTGACACGTTGATCGTCGGATTTGACGGCGCCGGTCGGAGAAGCCCCGGACAGCGTGTCATGCACCAGTTTAAAACTCACGCTGTCGTCGTCGCTGACCTTGCCGCGCACATCACCGATGAACTTCTTCACCGACACCCGTTCGTTGCTTTCCTGATAGGATAGGTAGGACGTATCCAGTTCCCAGTCGTTTTCAAAGGCATTGGCACCCGCCTGTTGCGAAAGCAGGGAACAGGTTGCCAGCGCCAGATTCCGTCTGATCGATTTCATCAGTTACACCCGCATCCGCCACCGCCGACACCGTTGCCGCCGGTCGAAGCCTCTCTGCTGAAATAAATATGTTCATCGGCAAAGCTGTCCATCGCGTCGGGTTCGAGCTGCAGGCTTTGTTGAGCCAACAAACCGCGCTCCCAGGGTTTGACGTCCTGAACCAGGTTTAATGTCGGCACCGTATTGCAGGCGCAGAGTGACAGCAGTACCGGAACAATGACAGGTTTTACGGGATTCATCAGCTCGACTCCAGTAACTGTTGGATCGATTGTTCGATGACCGCTTTGTCCCGCAGGCGAAAGCCAAGGTGGGTCTGGACGATTTGTCCGTTTTTGTCGATAAGGTACGAGGTCGGCATAGCGACCAGATTAAAGGCCTCGGCGGTCGTGCCCTGATCGTCGAAAGCGACCTTGAGCGTGATGTTCATGCTATTCAGAAACGCTTCTGCCGCCTCGCGGGATTCATCCAGATTGATGGCGATCACGGTCAGTCCCTGATCTTTGTAGCGCGCCTGTATCGTGTCCATCCACGGCAAGGACTTACGGCAAGGCGCACACCAGGATGCCCAGAAATCAAGATAGACGATCGAACCCTTGTAATCATCCAGGGAAATATCGGCGTTTTGTCCCGGTAACGAGAAAGTCGGAGCGGGACTGGCGGAAACTGCGGTGCCAGATAATAAATAAAGCAAAATAATCCAGAGCTGTATTTTTTGAATTTTTATTCTTGGCACGCCCGTGAACCCCTCTGTAAAGCCGACAGAAAAAACCGAGATTTCATTCGTCGTTGAGGTTTATATAGAACGGTCCTTATTCGAACAGAGTATAAACCGAATGGATTTGTGACGGACGAGACAAAAACAATTCAGCGCTGACACCAGAAGCGGACATTTTGTGCCTGCAGGAATTCTTCGGCATCACCGCCTGCCAGCATGGCGAGCGTTGAAATCATTCCGGCCTCGATACAGGTATTGGCGGCGACGGTAACCGAGCGGGGCGAGTTCTCGACCGGCCAGCCGGTTTGCGGGTTAAGCACGTGGCTATAACGGACGCCGTCCCGCAGCAGATACCGCTGACTGTCGCCGCTGGTGGTCAGTGCACCGCGTCTGATTTCAACCTGAGAGCTCGCTTCGCCGAACACATCGGGATTTTCGATACCGACCAGCCAGGGACGATTTCCCGAGCGAGGGCCGCTGACATGCAGATCGCCGCCGAAATTGACCAGCACGCTGGCCGGGTTTTCCGCGCCAAGCAGCAAAATGGTTTTGTCGACCGCGTATTCCTTGCCGATTCCGCCGAGGTCGATTTCCATGCCCTCCGGCAGGATGATGCGGGGAGCCCGCCAATCGACTCTGTGCCAGCCGATCAGGGGCAATAAAGCCTGTACGGTGCTTTGTTCCGGCAGATTCGCTGAGCCATCGAATTTCCAGGCTTGTCTTAATATTCCGGAGGTGATGTCGAACAAACCGTCACTAAGCTCATAACATTGCTGGGCAAAGTCAAGCAGTTGCGCGGTTTCCTCATCGACTTCAACGGCCTTACCGGCGCTGGTGTTGATTCGATGAATGATATTGTCGCTGCGGTAACGGCTGTATTTTTTTTCGATGCGCTGCGCTTCGGCAAAAGCTGATTCACAGAGTTTTTGAGTTATGGATTCGTTCGTGTCATCGACGAAGACCTCGCAGGGGCTGGCCATGGCCCGGAAGCGTCCGACCCGGTAATCCGTTTTTTGCTCGATGCTCAGTATTTGCGTTTCGATGATCCGCACTCCCGGTAAAACCAGTGACTGGTTGGCATTTTTGAAAAAGAAACGCGCGGATTGGTCATTCCCACTGAATTTCGCCTAAATAAACCCTATCCGCTGTTTTTTCTACCATGAGCGAAAAACAATGAAAATAAAGCTCCTGTTAGTTTCCTGCCTGTCGGTTCTGGTCAGCGCCTGCGATCCCGGATTGCCCAGCGACGGTATGGCCGCTGCGCACTCCGTCACGGTAAAAGGCTATGCAGAACCCTTGACGGCTTCGCAATTCGATAAGCTGCCGCCGCTTCAACAGTATCAGGTCGCCAATAAACTCTTGTCGACATTATACAAGGGTGTTTCCGTCGACGAGTTTTTCGATTTGTCGGCCGGCCTGGGTCAGCCACGGGTAAAAGATTCCGTTAATTTTATCCAGGGCCTGCGAGTCAGGTTGGCGACTGATCTCGATCCTGCGCAAAAAAAGCAGCTCGATTCCATTATAATCGGCGACCCGGACGCCGTCGATGCTGCCGGCGCCCCGGCGCCTCTGGACGCAAAATATGACTTCGATGACAGTCGTCCGAAGCAGATGCCGCTGGCACGCATTTTCGACTACCCGGTAAGCCGTGACGCCTATGTGCAATGGATGGCGCTACACCTGACCAACACGATTCTGTTTTCCCCGGCGGAAGAAATCGACAGCGCCGATATTACCGATGTACAGAACCTGTACCGGCGCCTGGATATTTCGATCATGTCCGGTGCGAGCGTGCGCTCGATTGTCGCCACCCATCAGCGTTCAATCGAAAACTGGCGGCGCTTCCGTTCCCCGGAAGACAATACGCGCGAGATGATCGAGATTTATCTGGGCCTGTTCGACCGGGATGCCGATGTGCCGCGCGCCGCAGAGGCCTGCAGGGATCTGTATCTTACCGATGAAGCTTCAGGTTACAAACTCGCCTACACGGATTTTCCCAACGATCAGCCGCAGCTTGTGCTGGGCAGCTATGTGCTCAACTGCAATGAATTCTACGATGTTATCGCTGCCCATCCGCTGCTGATTCCGCGGGTGACCAGTGTCCTGGTGGACTATTTCTTCGACGGCCGTTCGGTTGAAGACCGCTTGAAACTCGTCGAATCGATCAGCGCCAGCGAACCGCAAACATTCGAGGACATCTTCACTGCGATTTTGTTTTCCCGCGAGTACCTGCTCAATACGGAGCGGCCGAAATCCTTCGAGGAGAACTTTCTCTCGGCCGCCGCGAAAGTGAACTGGCAATCCCGTTCGGATATTTTCTATGGCATGACGACCGGCCGGGGCGGCGCGGGTCGGACCGAGCTGGCGGAAATGGGCTGGCCGACGATGACACTGAAGCTTGGCAGGTTGGCCGGCATTCCGCTGGATTCCCTGAGTTTTGCCAATTACCACAAGGGCCTGCGCGAGACCCTGTTGCTCGATAAATATCACTGGGGTGAGTCGATGGGCCTGATCAGGCCCGATGGCCCGCAGCCCGAACCACCGGAGCCGCCTGTCACCGACGCGGATGAGCAGGAAAAGGCCGCCTATCGCGAGGCGCTGGCTACCTACAATGAAGAAATTGCAGCCATGACACCGGCCGAGAAAGCGCTTTATGACGAAGAGCTGGCTGCCTGGCAGGAAACCATGCAAGTGTATGAGCGTGTCGACACGCTGTCGCTCGACGACTTGATCGACTACGTATTCGTGAGTATTGCCGAGCGCCGCGCGAGCGCCACCGAAAGGCAGGCACTGATCGATATCATGGATGAGGCCGGGCATCTGGAAACCATCGACAATCAGCGGTTTGCGCTGGCATGGCGCAAGCACGAGCTTGCCACGGTCGTGATGGATTATCTGTCCCGATTACCCGAGATCTATTATTTCAAACGGCACGTCCAGGGGTAGGATTATCATGCATAGACGAGCGTTTCTGAAATCCGCCGGTGTCCTGGGGGTAACCGCGGCTGCATCGCCTTTTTTCGCCGCGGGCGGTTTGATTCGCCAGGCCAGGGCGATGCCAGCGATAGAGCAGGTCAATTTTGTGCCGCCGGCTGTCTTGCCGCAGATCATTCATGTGTTTCTGTACGGCGGACCATCGGAGCTGGCCGGTAATCTCAGCAACATCGCGCAGATCAACACCGTTTCGCAAACCGCTTATCCGGATGAATTACTGCGCGCGGTGTCGAACGATAACGGCCAGATCACCCGTCACGGATTCTGGCAGGACGCCGGAGGCGCCGCCATGGAAGATATGCTGGCGGCGGGCGATATGTCGGTCTACCGGACCATCAATCGCCGCAAGAACAATACAAGAGCACACCGCCCGAGCGTGTTCTCCTGTCAGAAGGGTTCGCTGGATATCGAGCAGGCGCCCGGTGTCGGCACGACGCTCGCGGCCGTGCTGAATGCCAACCGTAGTTTACTTGAAGGCACCGACCTGCTTGGCGGCAGGACGCTGTTGAATCTCGTCCTGCCGTTTATTTCCTTCGAGGGCACCACGACCGCTTTCGCGCCCGATCCGGACAATCGCCTGCCGATGCAACTAAAGGGGCTCAGTCTCGACGAACGTTTCGATAATCCCTACACACGGGGCGACAACGATCACGATGCTGAGTTGCAGGCCTTGATCAACCAGGTCGTCGATGCGACCCAGCGCAGCCGTTTCGACAAAGTCGCCGAAGGGTTTGAGATGCGCCGCGATATGGAAGCCTTGATCGGTAATCTGCAGAGTGCCGCCGACAATCCGTTGCCGGTGGTGCCCGGCAACGAGGATGATCCGGATATCGACCCGGCGACCCGGACCTTGCGTTACCCGGACAACAACGGTTTCAGTGCGCGTATTAAAGCGGCGGTGACGCTGGCGATCGAAAATCCCGATTCGCTGTACATCACCGTTGGCGGCGGTCTCGGCGGCTGGGATGATCACAACTCGGCGATCGAACGCTACGAGCCGCGCATGCAGCAGCTTATGCAAGCGCTGCGTGTCGCGACCAAACACATCCGTTATTCGGACGTCGCTTACGGCGGCACGCGCCGGACCGACAATATCATCATCAATGTGCACGGCGATTTCGGGCGCAACGTCAACCTGAACAACTCGGCCGGCTGGGATCACGGCAACAACCAGAACCTCTATACCTTTGGCGGTGCTGGCGTACGTCAGGGTGGCCGCCGGGCGCTGGGCAAGGTTGTGGGTAAGACGCAGATCTTTGGTTCGGCCAAAGAGAACCGTTTGTTCACCGAGCCGACGGACGACAGCTACGAAGCCGAGCCCATGTCGATAGCCGCCAGTGTCTACCGCTATTTCGGTGTGCGTAATCCGCAGGTGCTGACGCGCGACGATGAGATGAATCCGGCAGGCGATGCGCCGCTCGATGAAACCGTGCCGGGAGAAGCGTCAATGTTCGGATAAGCGGCGGTTTTGGCGTTCTTTGGTGTGTCAAAAAACAGGCGAAAATTGACCGCTTAAAGGCAGGTTTTTCACTTCAATGCAAGTTTTTATACACAAGCCTTGAAGCCCGGAGGATAAAATATGAACTTAAGATGACATTCATTTATTGTGCCTAGAAAAACTCTGTAAATTATTGAAATATATGAAAATATTAGATTGTTTAAAATTTGACCAATTTAACAGACCGCTTTACAGGGCTTGGTTCAGAGAGACTTATCTGATTAGTTTCCACAGACTTATCCACAGATTCTGTAGATAAAATCCACGAAAAATAGCGGGTATTGAAGCAGGGTCGATAGTCAAGTTTTTTTTGACACTCGTGCCGCGTTGGTCGCGGCTGAAAAACCGCCGGATCAGGATTTGTTCGCCGTGCTTTCCAGTTCTTCCCAGCGCAGAAATCCGGCCTCGAGTTCACGCTCGATTTCCGCCAGTTCCGATTGCAGAGCGGCGGATTGCTCCGGAGATTGTTGGTAAAAATCCGGCGACGACATGATCTCGTGCAGCTCGGTTTGCCTGGCTTCCAGCATCTCGATTTTTTTCGGTAACTGTTCCAGCTCACGCTGCAATTTGTAACTCAGTTTGTTACCGCTTGATTTCGTTGCGGGCCTGTCGACAGGCGTTGAGGGCGCTTTTTTCTCAACAAGCGGAGTATCCTCGGACGGTTTCTGGCGCAACCAGTCACTGTAACCACCGACATAGGCCTCGACCTTGCCATCGCCTTCGAAAACCAGCGAATCCGTGACGATATTGTCGAGAAACTCCCGGTCGTGGCTGACCAGCAACACCGTGCCCTGATACTCGCTGAGAATTTCCTCCAGCAGCTCCAGCGTTTCGACATCCAGGTCGTTGGTCGGCTCGTCGAGCACCAGCAGATTGGACGGCTGGACAAAAATTTTCGCCAGCAGCAGGCGGTTGCGCTCGCCACCGGACAGGGCATGAATCGGCGCGCGGGCGCGGGCCGGGGCAAACAGAAAGTCCTGCATATAGCTGATGATATGCCGGGATTTGCCATTGATGGTAACCGTGTCCGAACCGCCGCCGACATTTTCCAGCGCCGTCTGCTGCGGGTTCAGGCTGGAGCGCAGCTGGTCAAAATAGGCAATCTGCAGGCCCGTCCCCAATTGTACACTGCCGCTGTCCGGTTTCAGATCGCCCAGCAGCAGCCGGATCAGGGTGGATTTACCGACCCCGTTCGGGCCGATGATGCCGATCTTGTCGCCGCGCAGAATGGTGGTCGAAAAATCCCGGATAATCGTTTTGCCGTCGATGCTGTAGCTGAGATGCTCGGCCTCAAGAACGATTTTGCCGGAGGTCGAGGCCAGTTGCGCCTGCATGCGGGCTTTACCCATTTGCTGGCGCCGTTCGGCGTGTTCGCGTCTTAACTGCTTGAGCGCGCGGACCCGGCCTTCATTGCGCGTGCGCCTGGCCTTGATGCCCTGGCGAATCCAGCTTTCTTCCTGGGCGAGCTTTTTGTCCTGCAGCGCGTGCCGGGTTTGTTCGGCCTCCAGCAGTGCCTGTTTGCCGCGCAGATAAGCCTCGTAGTCGCCGGGCCAGTCGCTTAGTGTGCCGCGGTCGAGTTCGATGATCCGGGTCGCCAGTTTGCGCAAAAAGGAGCGGTCGTGGGTAATAAAGATCAGCGCCGCGCGGGTGGTCAGCAGATAGTCCTCCAGCCACTCGATCGCCGGTACGTCGAGATGGTTGGTCGGCTCGTCAAGCAGCAGGATGTCGGGTTCGCCGACCAGCGCGCGAGCCAGCAAGACACGCCGTTTCATACCGCCGGACAGCGTATCCACGCGTCCGGTCGGATCAAGCTGCATGCGTGACAGCGTTTCGGAAATCTTCTGTGCCAGTTGCCAGCCGTTGCTGCTGTCGATCCGGCTTTGCAGACTTTCCAGCTCCTTCAGCCGTTCGGCCGCATTGGCCGATTCCGAGACAAGCTTGTATTGTGACAGCAGCTCGCCGGTTTCCCCGAGGCCGTGAGCGACCACTGTATAGATATCGCCGCTCAGGCTTTGCGGAACTTCCTGTTCCAGGCGGGATATTTTCAGCCCCTGTGTGCGAATGATCTCACCGGCGTCGGCGGTGATCTCGCCGGCGATGACTTTCAGCAGGGTGGATTTGCCGGTGCCGTTACGCCCGACCAGCGCGATGCGCTCCAGCGGAGCAACCGTAAGATCGACCTGATCGAGTACCGGTTTGTCGCCGAAACTGATCGACGTCGCGCTAAGTCTGAGTAGTGCCATGTGAGAGTAAATCCGGGTAGTGCCCTGGCGGCTGTTTAAAGTCTTCGGTATCAGGGATTTTAAACGGACCCAGCAGATAAAAGGCCATGTGAATTCTGGAGCCGGGCGTGCGGAAACAGCCCCGGAATCTGTCGGGGCGCATCATATAGTGTTGTCCGGAGGAGCGCAAACCGGCCGGCGGCTTGCGCGCTGAATGGAACTTAGCGCAGCACCGAACCCAGCAAACCACGAACGACGCGGGTGGCCAGCCGTGAGGCAATTGAACGTGCCATGGATTTCGCAAAGGTTTCGCCGATACTTTGCCGTGCCCGGCCGCGCGGTTTATCCTGCTCCCTGGCGGCCATGGTCTCGGCGTGTTTCTGCGCGCGCACCAGCAGCTTTTCATAGGCGGACTCGCGGTCGATGACATTTTCGTAGCGACCCATAAAGGGACTGCTGGCCAGTACCTGTTGATACTCATCACTGCTGGCCGGCCCGATTCGCGAGTGCGGTGGACAGATCAGCGTCTTTTCCACCACGCTGGGAACGCCGTCATTTTCCAGAACCGACACCAGCGCTTCGCCAACACCGAGCTGGGTAATGACTTCCTCGGTATCGAAGGCCGGATTGGCGCGCATGGTTTCGGCGCTGGCCCGGACGGCTTTTTGATCGCGCGGCGTGAAGGCGCGCAGAGCGTGCTGAACCCGGTTGCCCAACTGGCCGAGCACGCTGTCGGGAATATCCAGTGGATTCTGGCTGATAAAATAAATACCCACGCCTTTGGAACGGATCAGCCGCACCACGGTTTCGATTTTTTCCAGCAGCGCTTTCGGGGCATCGTCGAATAACAGATGCGCCTCGTCGAAAAAGAACACGAAGCGCGGTTTTTCCTGATCGCCGACTTCCGGCAGTTCTTCGAATAATTCCGACATCAGCCACAACAGAAACGTCGCATAAAGACGCGGGTTTTCCATCAGCTTGTTGGCAGCGAGGATATTGATATTGCCCTTGCCGGAATGGCTGACGCGCATGAAATCCCAGAGGTCCAGCGCCGGTTCGCCAAAAAATTCATCGGCGCCCTGTTCTTCGATCACCAGCAGACGCCGCTGGATCGCGCCGACGCTGGCGCTGCTGACGTTGCCGTATTTGTTCTGGAATTCCTGTCGGTTATCGCCGATAAACTGCAGCGTGGATTTCAGATCCTTGAGATCGAGTATCAACAGGCCTTCGTCGTCGGCGAACTTGAAGGCGATATTCAACACGCCTTCCTGGGTTTCGTTCAGGTCCAGCAGGCGGGAAAGCAAGGTTGGCCCCATGTCGGTGACGGTGGCGCGCACCGGATGACCCTGATCGCCGAGCAGATCCCAGAAAACCACCGGGCTGGCCGCCAGCTGGAAATTGTCGATGCCGATTTTTTCGATCCGTTCGTCTACCTTGGGGTGCGGTTTGCCGGCTTGCGAAATACCGGATAAATCGCCTTTTACGTCCGCCATGAAGACCGGCACACCGATGGCTGAGAAACCTTCCGCGAGAACCTGCAGGGTTACGGTTTTGCCTGTGCCGGTGGCGCCTGCGATCAGGCCGTGGCGGTTGGCGTAACGCGGGTTGAGAAAAACGTGCTGATCACCTTTGCCGATCAGGATGCGCAGATCTTCCGACATGGATTGGCTCCCGTTGATGGATTCGAAGCGTGCTGGTGCTTTATTGTACCCGTAGCCGCGGGACGGTCAGGGCCGGACTTCGAAAATTTTTGTATAAAGTGTTACACAATTCTACATCAAGGCGAAAGCCGCGTGTTTTGACAGCCGGATGAGCAAGTCCGGGTTAGCCGGTTCGGGATTCCGGTTGCGGCTGTTTCCGCCAGTAGGCGGCTTTGCTCGCGGTCTGATTCAGGTCGAGATTATAGGAGGTGTATAAAACGCCGAATTTTTTCGACGATTGTGCATCGCGGTAAAGCCGGAACTGAATCGGTTCACGGGTCATCACGGACAAGGGTCCCCAGCGTTCGGGTGCAGTTTCCGGTCCGCCGCCGGCAAACACGTGAAAGATAAAACTCGATTTCTGCATATAGCCGATGGCCCGGAAGCTGTCGTTATCGAAGTAACTGAAGACCCGGTTTTCCTGCCCCTTGATGACTTTGCTGGCAAAGCCGGTCAGCGCCGAGGCGGGTGCCTGTTCGCCGAACAAAAAGCGGTTCGGCCGCAGTTGAACGCGTTTGCCGTTGTCGCTCACCTGGCTGGCGATCTTCAGCAGTTTGGCAAAACGCTGGCCGCTGACCTGCGGTAGCGGATTTTCCTGCGAAAGATGCAACTGGTTGCTGCCGGCAAGCCCGGTTTGCTGCAGCAATATACCGACCCCGAGGGCGAGAATCGGCGGTTCTTCCTTACGGCATTCGTAAAGCGGTTCGACGGGAATCGTGCGCCGTTCCTGGAGTAGTTTCAGGCCGTTTTTTTCGGCGAATTTGCTGAGATAGTCCAGTAATTCGGGATTTTCCTCGCGCAGGCGGTTCGGGTAGATCAGGGTCAGGCGGCGCTGGATGGTACGGCAGCGCAACTGGCAATAGTCCTTGCTGCTGTTACTCATGCCCGCATCGTTGATTGCGTGGGAAATATCTGCAATCCAGTGTCCGCTTTGTGGTTGCTCTGGCGTTGGTTTCTGCGCATCATTCATAGGAATCCGGGCCCTGTTTTCCGGTCGTTGTTCCGGGCGAGGTGTGCGGCGGAACATGAAAATTTCTAACTGCAATAGAATCAGGAAGTTAAATTGGAAAAACTCATTCCCCAACTCACCAAGGTACTGCAACGAATAGAAGCGATTTTTGGGCCAGAAAGCGTAACCGAGCTCGACGGCTCGACGCTGGCCTGGCGCTGGCTGGTCAAATCGGGTGGTCTGGCGAGTGGCGGGATGCTTGAGCCGATTACCGATCCGCACCGGCTGACGCTGGCGGATCTGCTCGGAATCGACCGGCAAAAAACCTTGTTGACCCGCAATACCCTGCAGTTTGTCCGGGGCGCGCCATGCAACAACGCCTTGCTGTGGGGCGCGCGCGGCACCGGCAAATCGTCGCTGGTGAAAGCCTTGTTGAATGAGTTTGCCGACGACGGTTTGCGGCTTATCGAAATCGACGCCCACGCGCTGATCGACCTGCCGCATGTGGTAGCGCCGCTGCGCGGCCGTCCCGAGCGGTTTATCCTGTATGTAGATGACTTGTCGTTTGATGCCGATGATTCAAGTTACCGGACCCTGAAGGCCGCGCTCGACGGCTCGGTGTCGAGTGCGCCTGACAATGTGGTGATTTACGCAACCTCCAATCGCCGCCATCTGCTGCCCGAGCATCATTCGGACAATCTGGACGCAAAGATCGTCGATGGTGAAATTCATCATGGCGAGGCGGTGGAGGAGAAAATCTCTCTCTCTGAGCGTTTCGGTATCTGGCTGGCCTTCCATCCGTTTTCCCAGCGCCTTTACCTGGAGGTCGTCAGCCACTGGCTGGCGCAGCAAGGTGTGCCGGAACTGACCGAAGAAGCCGAGCGCGCGGCCCTGCAATGGGCCTTGTTGCGCGGCAACCGTAGCGGCCGGGTCGCCGCCCAGTTTGCCCGTGACTGGGCCGGGCAGCGGGCCATCGTGGACGAGCTGTAGAGGCTGCGGCAAGCAAGCGCCTGACGACAGCCTCCAGGTTTATCTAACAGCCTGTCTAAAAACTCTGATGTCGGCTGCAATCATGCTGATTTGACCCAGAGACTCCAGACAGCCCCTAAGCTTTTTCCTGTCTGGCCTGCCACTCGGCCTGGGTGTAGGCGTTGATCGACAGCGCATGAATCGCGCCGCTGGTGATGTGTTCGTTGAGTATTGCGTAGACCGCTTTGTGGCGTTTGATGGGCATTTGCCCTGCAAAGGTATCGCTGATGACCAGCGCCTCGAACTTGCTGCCGTCGCCGGTTACTTCTGCCTTGCTGCCGGGGATAGCCTTTTCGATCTGTTCGCTGAAAAAATCCATCCGCATGATGCTCTGCCTCGTTATTGGAAATCCGGCGAACGATTATAACGATTTGTCCGGGGCATGACAGCGGCTGGTTTCAGGCCAGTCGCATCGGGTGTCGAAGATAGCCTGATCGGACTGTGGCGGTGACGGGTAAAAAAAAGGGTCCGCCAACAGCGGACCCAGATTGGGGGTGAGAACGTGACACTTTCGGAAAAGCAACAGCTCACGTTAAGAAGTTTTAGTAGATTATTGAAAATAATCAAAAAAATAATTTTTCTCTTTTTGTGAAAAATTATAAGTCATTGATTTCATGGAGAGTATTTCTTCCGCGGTAAAAATTACTGGCAGCGCGCCGCTATTAAATGAGTCAGCAGAGCTTCTCCGGCTTTTCCTCCAATCCGCAGGCAGGTGATTTATGGGAACAGGCAGCACGCTTCTTATTATTCTGGCCGTTCTGGCGGTCTATATCATTTCGATTTACAACCAGCTGGTTGCCGGCAAGAATGAATTCAAAAACGCATTCTCGCAGATCGACGTGCAATTGCAGCGTCGTTACGACCTGATTCCGAATCTGGTGGAAACCGCCAGGGCCTATATGCAGCATGAGCAGGAAACCCTGAGCCGGGTGATTGCGGCGCGCAACGAGGCCAGTGTCAAAGCCGGCGCGGCTGCTGAAAATCCTGACAATGCAAGCCTGGTTGGTGCGCTCGCTCGGGCCGAGTCCAATCTTGGCCGAGAACTGGGCAAGTTCAGCGTGGTCGTCGAAAACTATCCGGAACTGAAGGCCGATCAGAATATGCGTGATCTCTCGGATGAACTCGTCACGACCGACAATCGTGTGAGTTTCGCCCGCCAGGCCTACAGCGATTCGGTCATGCGCTATAACACCCTGCGTGAGGAGTTCCCGTCAAACCTGATTGCCGGTCTGTTCAATTTCCGTCCGGCCGATCTGTTTGAAATCCGCGATCCGGATATCGGCGAGCCGATGCGCATTTCGCTGGCCTGAGCCCGGCGTCTGAGCCATGTCTTCCGCTGCTTTTTTTGAGCGGCAACGGGAAAGCCGTCGCCAATCGGCCTGGCTGCTGGTGCTGTTTACTCTTATGCTGGCAGGCATGGCCTTGCTGGCAAATCTGCTCGCCGGTAC
>JAGRHW010000300.1 GCA_020444765.1 Gammaproteobacteria bacterium
CGTGCTGCCGGCGAGTCCGGGCTGGCGCTGGTTCCGGCCGGCGGGCGGACGGGTTTAAGCGGTGGGGCAACGGCCAGTCACGGTGAAGTGGTGGTCGCTTTCGATCGCATGAACGCGATCGGGGAGTACAACGCGGCGGATCGGCTGGTCGAGTGCGAGGCCGGTGTGATCACCCGTGACTTACAAATGTTTGCAAAAAAGCAAGGCATGTTTTATCCGGTGGATTTCGCTTCCAGCGGTTCAAGTCAGATCGGCGGTAATATCGCGACCAATGCCGGCGGCATCAAGGTGATTCGTTACGGCCTCACGCGTGACTGGGTTGCCGGTCTGACCGTGGTGACCGGGCGTGGCGATCTGTTGGAACTGAACAGAGGTCTGGTGAAAAACGCCACCGGTTATGACTTGCGTCATCTGTTTATCGGTGCCGAAGGAACGCTCGGCTTTATCGTCAAGGCGCAGATTCGTCTGACAGAGATGGCCAAAAATCCGCAGGTCATGTTGCTCGGCTTTAATACAATAGCGGACCTGATGGCCGTGCCGGAAATCTTCCGCAAGGAACTGTCGGTCACCGCTTTCGAGTTTTTCTGCGATCAGGGGCTGCGCCTGGTGCTGGACAAAACGGGTGGAGAACCGCCGCTGGACGGTCAAATCGCTTACTACGGCCTGCTGGAATTTGAAGCTCCCTGCGAGGGCGATTGCGATCGTGCGCTTGAGTTATTTGCCGGCTGTGCGGAAAAGGGCCTGGTGTCGGATGCCGTGCTCGCGCAAAGTTCGCAGCAGGCGCAACAGCTTTGGGCCTTGCGCGAAAACATGTCCGAAATCCTGTCGCATTTCACCCCGTATAAAAATGATCTGAGCGTACAGATTGCCAGGATTCCGGATTTCATCCGCCAGACGGAAGCGCTGGTGCAAAAGCATTATGCAGACTTCCGCGTCATCTGGTTCGGTCATATCGGCGACGGCAATCTGCATTTGAATATTCTCAAGCCGGAGGCGATGGCCGCGGCGGATTTCAAATCAAGATGCGAGCAAGTCAATGCGGATATTTTTTCGCTGGTCAGGCAGTTTGGCGGCAGCATTTCCGCCGAGCACGGCGTCGGTCAGCAAAAACGTGATTTTCTGCAATACAGCCGCAGTGCAGAGGAAATCGACATGATGCGTGGTATCAAGGCGGTCTTCGACCCGCATAACATCATGAATCCGGGCAAGATGCTGCCTTTGTGACAGGCTTGCAGTTCAGTCGCCGAAAACCAGATTGACGCGTCGGTTTTGCCGGCCTTTTTTCTCGATCTTGCTGATCCGCACTTTGCCGATTTCACCGGTCGATCTGACATGCGTGCCGCCGCAGGGCTGCAGATCGACGCCTTCGATATGAATCAGTCGTACCGACCCCTGACCCATCGGCGGTGCCACCGACATGGTGCGGACCAGTTGCGGATTGTTTTGTAAATCCTGGTCGCTGATCGTGTCGGTCGATACCGGAATGTTTTTTTTTTTTTTTTTTTTGAGCTGCTCCGTCAATACAAGCTTGTCGATGTTCATTTCCGGCAGATCGAAATCCAGCCGGCTTTTTTGCGCCGATACCGAGCCGCCCGTCACCGGCGCGTCGATCAGTGAGCAAAGCAGGTGCAGGCCGGTATGCATGCGCATATGTTCATGGCGTCGTTGCCAGTCGATTTCCGCGCTAACCGGATCGCCGACCCGGAAGCCGTCGGTCGCGGCGGTTTCGCTCAGATGCAGCAGCTGCCCCGACTCCTGGTCCTTGACGGTATTGATAATGCGCAGCTTTTCGCCATTGGCATTGACCAGATAGCCGGAGTCGCCCGGCTGTCCGCCGCCTTGCGCGTAGAAGACGGTCCGGTCCAGAACGACGCCCTGCGCATTGATTTGCAGGATCGTCGCCTGGCAGGATTTCAGATAGGCATCGTCGTTGAACAGCAGCTCGGTCATAACGGTCGGCCTGTCGGCAGCGGGCTTGGCTCAGTCTTCGCGAGAGGTGATTTCGATCAAATGGTAACCGAACTGGGTTTTCACCGGGCCGAGTACCTTACCCACTTCACCGCTGAAGACTACGTCGTTGAATTCCTTGACCATCTGGCCCGGTGTAAAACTGCCGAGATCGCCGCCCTGGCGGCCTGACGGGCATTCGGAATGCTGGGACGCAACGGCGGCGAAATCACTGCCGCCCTCGATCTGCGATTTGAGGTCCATGCAGGCGGCTTCGGATTTGACGAGTATATGACGTGCAGTGGCTCTGGCCATGAGTGCTCCTGAAGTTATTGATAAAGCGAAAGATGGATAGCAAGGCCCGGAAAATCAGGACATGCCCGGTTTCCAGATGCCGAAGGCTTCCTGTGGAGGCGCGGCGGGTCTGGCTGATTGCTGCTGGCGCTGTTGTTCGACATCCTTGACCACATGCAGGGCAAAGGCGCCGAGTTCCTCGAGAATTTCCTCTTTCTGACTCAGCGGCATGTTCTGTTGTCCGAGCAGAAAGCCGATAATGGCCGACAGATACTGGGACGCGATGCCCGGATCGGCGGCGCCGGCGTCGTTCTGTTCGAGAGTCTCGCAGACCTGGCTGATCAGTTGAGTTGAGAGTTGCAGTTGAGCCATGTTGTTCGTCCGGAAATTAAGCCAGCTGACAGTTTACCGTAATAACCCGGTAACAAAACAGCCGTAAAATCAGTCTATATTCTCTGTATACGCTGGCTTATGTCGGGACTCAATGATGAACAAAGGCGCTGAGTTTGGGGGAAATACTGAAGTTTGAAGGAGAGTGGCCGGTGGGATTCAGGCGTGGATCATCAAGGGAGCAGCGTCGGGTCGTCAGTCTGGAGCGACCGCAACAGGGGCACTGATACCACTCGGCGGAGCTTGTTGCGGAAGATTCGGATTTACTGAGTTGCATTGGCGTATTGCACGATGCACATTTCATTGTTGCTGTCCCAGAAATTAGGTGTTTATCTCAAGGTGCCTGTCCGGGTCCACACGGCCCGTCTCTCGTTATATCCGTTTGCTTGTTGCCGGTGGGGCTTCAGCCGCACTTGGAATCGCCGCAATTCAGGCAGGTCAGGCAACCATCCATCATGATCGCCGCCTTGTGATTGCATTTTTTGCATAATTCCGCGCTGGCCGGAAATTTACCGTCAGATTCCTCTGCTGCATCCTGGGGCGTATTTTCCAGTTCTGCACGCTTTTTTTCAATCAGTTTTTTCTGGTGTTCGTCCGGTTCTGCGGCTTTGAGCATACCGATCTTGATCAGATGGGTTTCGATGACATCGCCGATCTCCGAAATGATCGACGGCATGAACTTGCCCTTGTTCCAGTAACCGCCGCGCGGGTCGAAAACCGAGTGCAGCTCTTCGACCAGAAAGGTCACATCGCCGCCTTTACGGAAAACCGCCGAGATGATGCGGGTCAGGGCCACGATCCACTGGAAGTGATCCATGTTCTTGGAATTGATGAACACCTCGAAGGGCCGGCGCAGCTCGTGCTCCGTGCCTTCGTTGAGGACGATGTCGTTGATCGTGATATACATCGCGTGCTCGGACACATGCTCGGGTGTTTTGAGCTTGTAGGTCGAGCCGATCAGGACATCCGGGCGTTGCAGCGTCTCATGCATATGAATGATATCGGCGGCCTGCGATTCGGCTTTATGATCCAGCTCATCAGCCTTGCGTACCGAATAAGAGACAATTTTTTTGTCGATTTTGATCGTCATGATGATACCTGTAAACAGTCAGTGTGTCCGGAGTTCCGATAAGCCCGGATCTGCCTAGAATTTTCCGTAATAGCCTTCCTTCAATGCGTCGTAAAGGTTCGCCGCGCTATGCAGCTCGCCGTCGTACTCGATTTCCTCGTTGCCCTTGCAATTGACGATACTGCCGTCACTGAGTTCGAATTCGTAAGTGGTATTGGCCAGGTCTTCTTCCTTGACCAGCACGCCCTGGAAGGCTTCCGGGTTGTAGCGAAACGTGGTGCAGCCCTTGAGCCCCTGGTCATAGGCATACAGATAAATATCCTTGAACGCCTCGTAGGGAAAGTTCGTCGGCACATTGGCGGTTTTGGAAATCGATGAATCGATCCAGCGCTGCGCGGCGGCCTGGATATCCACGTGCGCTTTCGGCGTCACATCATCGGCGCTGATGAAATAATCCGGCAACCTGGCGCTTTCGTCATCGGCGAACGGCATGGCCTTTTTATTGATCAGCTCGCGATAGGCCAGCAGTTCAAATGAATAGACGTCGACTTTTTCCTTGGATTTTTTGCCTTCGCGGATCACATTGCGCGCGTAATGATGGGCAAAGCTCGGCTCGATGCCATTGCTTGCATTGTTCGCCAGCGACAGGGAAATCGTGCCGGTCGGCGCAATCGAGGAATGATGCGTGAAGCGGGCACCATGCTTGACGATTTCGTCGATCAGTTCCGGTGCGAGTTTGCTGAACTTTTGCATATAGCGGCTGTATTTTGCGTGCAGCACGCGTCCGGGCAGCTTGTCGCCGACCTGATAGCCGTCGGCTTTGAGTTCCGGGCGCAGACGAAGCATTTCGCCGGTGATCTCGAATTCCTCATTCATGATCGGCGCTGGACCTTTTTCCTTCGCCAGTTCCACGCCGGTCTTCCAGCCGGTCAGCGCGAGTTCACGTGTGACCTGCTCGGTGAATTCCAGCGACTCGGTGGAGCCGTACTTCATGCGCAACATGGTGATGGTCGAGCCGAGGCCGAGGTAAC
>JAGRHW010000301.1 GCA_020444765.1 Gammaproteobacteria bacterium
GTCTACATGGGGGCCGAAGACGTCGCCAGACAGGCCTTAAACGTTGTTCGTATGCGTCTTTTGGGGGCCGAGGTGGTGCCGGTGAAGAGCGGCTCGGCGACCCTCAAGGACGCGATCAACGGGGCGCTCCGCGACTGGGTGGCCAACGTCGCCACCACCCACTACGTGATCGGATCGGTGATGGGGCCTGACCCGTACCCGCTGATGGTCCGCGAGCTCCAGCGGGTGATCGGCGACGAGGCGCGGGCGCAGATCCTCGAGCGATCGGGCCGCCTCCCCGACGCGGTCGTCGCCTGCGTCGGCGGTGGTTCGAACGCGATCGGTCTGTTCACGGCGTTTCTGGATGACGACGAGGTGACGATGGTCGGTGTCGAACCCTCCGGCAAGGGGCTCTCCACGCCCGAACATGCCGCGACCATGACCAAGGGCAAGCCCGGAGAGATTCATGGCATGAAATGTTATGTCTTGTCCGACGAGGCCGGTGAACCTCTGCCTGTCTACTCGATTGCTTCCGGGCTGGATTATCCCGGTGTCGGTCCGCAGCATTGCTATCTCAAGGACCTGGGGCGGGTCAGTTACGAAACCGCCGATGACGAGGAAACGCTGAATGCGTTTATGCAGCTGTCGCAGGTCGAGGGGATCATTCCGGCGCTGGAAAGCGCGCATGCAGTTGCCTGGGCAATGCGCGTCGCGCCGACGATGAAGACGGATCAGTCCATCCTGATCAATCTTTCCGGCCGTGGTGACAAGGATGCCGATTACGTTGCCGACAAGCTGAAGCTGTAACCGTCTCCCGGAGACGTGCTTGTATTGAAAAGGCCTGACCGCGTTCAGGCCTTTTCCGTATCCGTAAGTATCATCAACCGTTGTTAGGGGAAGGCAAGATCGAAGACTACCTCACCGTTCAGACGCTCATTACGATTCTTACCGTTATTGCAACCGCGTCAATGGCCGCGACCGGGGTTATCCAGGCTTACCGGCACAACTTCGATCCCCTTGGCGCGGGCGTGCTGGCCTTGATTACCGCTGTTGGAGGTGGAACCCTGCGGGATCTCCTGCTTGGCGCGACCCCCGTGTTCTGGATTACGGATCTGATTTATATCGGCACGGTTGTGCCGGTTTCGGTGTTTTGCGTGCTGTTTGCCCGTCGCCTGCGGGCGGGGCACGGGCGGCGGGCCTATCTGCTCAATTATATCGATGCTATCGGTCTGGCATTGTTTACGATTCTCGGTGTACAGAAATCGATTGATTTGGGGGTGCACGCCGTAATCGCTATCTTGATGGGGGCGGTAACAGGAATCGCCGGTGGGATGATCAGGGATATTCTTTGCGGTGAACCGCCTGTCGTGTTGCGCGCGGATCTTTACACGACGCTTTCATTATTGGGTGGTGGGCTGCTGGTTGTGCTTCTGCAATACCTGTCATTCGATGTCAGCAGTCTCATTACTTTTCTCTTTATCGTCTCCAGCCGTTTCTGGGTGATTTATCGGGGGATCAACCTTCCGTCGTTGAAAATCCCGTAAGCTACGTGTTTGATAAGCCGGCCGGGATTCCGGCAGAATATTACAACTTTGGATAAGCCATCCCTGCGATAGCGAAACCAGTCATGTCGAAGGCGGTTCACGAGCAAACGCAAAGTCATGCACTTTTTATGAAGTTTTTGTGACCCGTTACTTCTTGCGTTGCAGCAAAAACCTGTTTATTCATGCGCTTTACCGGTGCATGAGCATTATGCAAGCTTGCCCGAGACACCGGATGGGTACCCCTGACCGATTCGGGTTGCTACGGTCTTCGTCAAAGCGTATTGTTATGCTTCGTTCAGGGACCGAAAAAGGCGAGAGGAGGTTGATAATAATCAGTGGGGATTCCGGATTGCCGAGGCATGATGGCGATGCCCGCCTGGTTACTCTGATACCGAGGTCAAGACGCTGCGGATAACTGCTTGTTTGGCTTCCGTCGGTGTTGTCTGCTGGAGTCAATCTGTTCTCGATATTGTTGCTACACTGGTAGTGCAAGTCAGGACCGTTATGGCCGGGCGGACACGCTTTAAAAAATGTCGAAGTGCGGACTGTGGAGGAATGAGTCATCATTTTCGACGGGTAAAGATGTTTTCATAAAACTGCCCTGTGTTAGCCAGATCCTGGCGCAGCACAAAAATCAAAATTAGAGGAATGTCATGAATCAAGATAAGCAGCACAAAGTCGGTAAAGAAGCGGTTAATCCGGAGACCAACGGTAGACGTAAGTTTCTCAATGGCAGCCTGGTTGCGGCAGCCGGCGTCACCACCGGCATCTTTGGGGCGCCAGCCATTGTTACCGCCGCCGCTCCCAAAGTGATGAAAATGCAAACATCGTGGCCGTCATCGGATATCTGGATGGACTTTGCCCGCCAGTATACCGATCGCGTCGAGCAGATGTCGGGCGGCCGCCTGAAGGTGGATTTGCTCCCATCCGATGCCGTGGTCAAGTCGTTCCAGGTGATGGATGCGGTGCACGATGGCATTCTCGACGCGGCGCACTCAGTGCCGGTTTACTGGTACGGAAAACACAAGGCGGCGTCATTGTTCGGAACGGGCCCGGTCTTCGGCGGCAGCGCCACCACCATGCTGGCCTGGTTCAATGCCGGCGGTGGTCGTGAGTTGTACCGCGAGTTGACGCAGGACATCATGGAGATGAATGTCTACGGCTTCCTCGGTTTTCCGATGTTCGCGCAGCCGTTCGGCTGGTTCAAGAAGCCGGTCAGCACCGCGGCGGAGCTGAATGGTTTCAAATACCGTACGGTCGGGCTTGCCGCCGATCTCATGCAGAAGATGGGCATGAGCGTCGCCCAGCTGCCGGGCGGTGAGATTGTTCCGGCCATGGAGCGTGGCGTAATCGATGCGTTCGAGTTCAATAACCCGTCGTCGGATATGCGTTTCGGTGCGCAGGACGTTGCCAAGTACTACTACCTGTCGTCCTATCATCAGGCCAGTGAGAGCTTCGAATTCCTTTTCAACAAGGACTTCTTCGATGACCTCGATGATGATCTGAAGTCCATTCTGCAGTATGGGGTGGAGTCGGCAAGTACCGCGAATACTGCGGCGGCGATGGACAACTACTCCAAAGACCTGCAAACCCTGCAGAACGACAGCGGTGTTTCTGTTGAGCGTACCTCGAAGGACATCCTTGATGTTCAGCTCCAGGCCTGGGATCAGATCATTCCTGAGCTTGAAAAAGATCCGTTCATGAAGAAGGTGCTTGACAGTCAGCGCGCCTGGGTCGAGCGGGTCGTTTACTACGAGCTGATGAACTCACCGGATTATGCACTTGCCTACGAGCACTATTTCCCCGGCAAACTGAAACTCTAGAAGCGCTCGATACTCCGAGCGGTCAGGGCGGTGGCGTTGTAACGACGCCGCTCTGACTGCCGGAAACACTAAGGCTTTAAACATTCAAGGGGGAGTGGATGCTCGGCTATATTCAGTTCGCTGATAAGTTGTCGGCGTGGTTTGGTAAGTCTTTCGCGTGGCTGGTGATGCTGATGGCCATAGGGGTCGGCTACGAGGTTGTCGTCCGTTACGGTTTTAACGCACCGACCAGTTGGGCATTCGATCTGTCCTATATCTCCTACGGCACCCTGTTTATGATGGGTGGCGCCTACACCTTATCCCGTGGCGGCCATGTGCGGGGTGATTTCGTCTATCGTCTCTGGAAACCGCGGACCCAGGCGCGAGTCGAATTTGTCCTGTATTTTCTGTTTTTCTTCCCGGGTGTGATCGCCTTGATTATCTCGGGCTGGAAGTATGCCGAACGTTCCTGGCGTTATCAGGAGGTCAGTGTCAACAGTCCGGCCGGTATCCCCATTTTTCAATTCAAGACGGTGATCGTGGCCGCCGGTATCCTGTTGTTCATACAGGGGGTCGCTCAGGTATTTCGCTGCGTTATCTGCATGCGTACCGGTGAATGGTTAAGTGCCGCCGAGGACATCGAAGAGACCGAAGTGCGTCTGGCGCGTGAATCGGAAACCGAGATCGGTCATTTTGCCGCGGGCACCGCGCGGGAGGACGGACGCGGACTAAAAGAAGAATATAACGAAGAGCTGCGGAGCTGAGCCATGTCTGATCCGATAGTCGCTATTACGATGCTCGGGATATTCCTGTTCATCATTTTGTTGGGGTTTCCCGTAGCGTTCACACTGATGGCGATGGGCATAGGCTTTGGTTATTACGCCTACTTCGACCCCGACCGGATGTGGCGCGCCTATAACCGGGCGGTGGAGGCCGATGCCGGGCAGTGGACGCAAATTCAGCTGTGGATAGACGGGCTGTTCAATAACCGGATTTTCGATCTGTTTATCAACCAGACCTTTTCGGTCATGGCCAACGATGTTCTGACCGCGATTCCGCTGTTTTTGTTTATGGGTTATATCGTCGAGCGTGCCAATATCGTCTCGCGTCTTTTCCATACCCTGAATATTGCCGCGCGGCACGTTCCGGGTTCGATGGCGGTGGCCGCCCTGATTACCTGTACGCTGTTCGCTACCGCCACCGGCATCGTCGGTGCGGTTGTCACCCTGATGGGTTTGCTGGCGTTTCCGGCGATGCTCAAGGCGCGTTACGATACAAGCCTGGCGGCCGGTGTCATCTGCGCCGGCGGCACACTCGGGATACTGATACCGCCGTCGATCATGCTGATCGTGTACGCGGCGGCGTCCGGTGTCTCGATCGTCAAGCTCTACGCCGGTGCTT
>JAGRHW010000302.1 GCA_020444765.1 Gammaproteobacteria bacterium
CATCGCGCAGACGGGTATAGATCAGCTCGGCGAAATAGCGGTTTTCATCGGAATGGGTGGTGTAGAAATTATCAAAAGACAGCAGAAAGTCGCTAAAATCCCGTTCGTGTTCCAGCTTGACCTCGTCGATCAACTGCTGCGGGCTGATGCCGAGTTCCTGCGCCTTGAGCATGATCGGCGTACCGTGTGCATCATCCGCCCACACCCAGGTGCAGTGATGCTGCCGCTGGCGTTGAAAGCGTGCCCAGATATCGGTTTGAATGTATTCCACCAGATGGCCGAGATGAATCGACCCGTTGGCATAGGGCAGGGCACTGGTAACAAGGATCTTGCGCGGAGCGGTTTGTGTGGTCATTGTGGCTCGATTGACATGTGTCTTTGAGATTCGTATCGAAACCGGAGAGAATAGCAGCCTTTGGGCCGATCAACCACAGCCTGAATGGCGCTAAATATCCATACCGCCCAAGGGTGGTTTACAGGTCCTGTAAAATATCCGACTATTTTAGTGTATTATTCGCATCATTGCGAGTCACCGGGCTGCCCGGAACAGTTTTGAGTTGAGGAATCAGGTAATGTCATCAGTTGATAAAGAAAGCATCGAAGCCGCCATCGGCCAGTATACGGACCCGAATCTCGGCACCAGTCTGACCGAAGCCCGTGCCGTCAAGGACATACGTATCGATGGCGACAACGCCGAGGTCGATATCGTCGTCGGCTATCCCTGCGAGCGTTTTCGTTCGAGCATGGAGGCAGGTTTGCAGGAGGCGGTCGGGCAGGTTAGCGGGCTCGGCAAATGCACCTTCAATATCAGCTTCAAGATCACCGCGCATTCCGTGCAGCACGGCGTCAAGCGCATGAACAATATCAAGAACATCATCGCGGTGGCGTCCGGCAAGGGCGGGGTGGGTAAATCTACTACTTCGGTCAATCTGGCGCTGGCGCTGGCCAGTGAAGGAGCGACCGTGGGGCTGCTCGATGCTGACATCTACGGCCCCAGCCAGCCGCGTATGATGGGCCTGTCCGGGCAGCCGGAGAGCAAGGACGGCAAGAGCCTGGAACCGATGGAAAACTACGGTCTGCAGACCATGTCCATCGGTTTTCTGATCGATGAGGAAGCGCCGATGATCTGGCGCGGACCGATGGTCACCCAGGCGCTGGAACAGTTGCTCAATGACACCAACTGGCGCGATCTGGATTATCTGGTGATTGACCTGCCGCCCGGCACCGGCGATACCCAGCTCACGCTGGCGCAGAAGGTGCCGGTCAGTGGCGCGGTGATCGTCACCACGCCGCAGGATATCGCCCTGCTGGATGCGCGCAAAGGCCTGAAGATGTTTGAAAAGGTCGAAGTACCGATTCTCGGCATCGTGGAAAACATGAGTCTGCACATTTGCAGTCAGTGTGGTCATGAAGAGGCGATTTTCGGTGAAGGCGGTGGCGAGCGCATGGCCAATGAAAGCGGCGTCGAGCTGCTCGGCCAGTTGCCGCTGGACATCAACATCCGCCTGCAGGCCGATGACGGCAAGCCGACAGTCGTGTCTGATCCGGACAGCCGGGTGGCGGAAATCTACCGCGAGATTGCCAGAAAGACCGCTGCGCGTCTGTCGCGTCAGGCCAAGGACTTTTCCGCGAAATTCCCGAACATCGTTATTCAGAACACATAAATCTGCGCATTCCGGGCGGAAATTACATAAAATACGGGGCCGTGAAACATCACGGCCTTTTTTATTGTTGATGGCAGCCGCACGGGACAAACCGAATGAGTATTAAATCTGACAAATGGATTCGCCGCATGGCGCTCGAGCAAGGCATGATCGAGCCGTTTGAGGCCGGGCAGGTGCGGCAGGGCGCGCAGGAGGAACGGATCGTCTCCTACGGTACCTCGAGTTACGGTTACGACGTGCGCTGCGCCAACGAGTTCAAGATATTCACCAATATCAATCATGCGATCGTCGACCCGAAAGCCTTCGATCCGGACAGTTTTGTGGATTTCACTGGTGACGTCTGCATCATTCCGCCGAATTCCTTCGCGCTGGCTCGCACGGTGGAATATTTCAGGATTCCCCGCAGTGTGCTGACCGTCTGCCTCGGAAAATCCACTTATGCGCGTTGTGGCATTATCGTTAACGTTACGCCGCTGGAGCCCGAGTGGGAAGGCCACGTTACGCTGGAATTCTCCAATACCACGCCTTTACCGGCGAAAATCTACGCCAACGAAGGCGTCGCCCAGATGCTGTTTTTCGAATCCGACGAAATATGCGATGTTTCCTACAAGGATCGCGGGGGCAAGTATCAGGGCCAGACCGGCGTGACCTTGCCGCAAACCTGATCCTGTTCGCTCAGGTTCTGAGATCCAGCGTCGGCCAGCCGCGCGCGGCGGCGATATCTGCAAGCCTGGCGTCGGCATTGACGGCAACCGGATTCCTTATCGCCTCGAGCAAGGGTAGATCATTGATTGAATCGCTGTAGAACCAGCTGCCGTCCAGGCTGTGGTCGCTGCCTGCCAGCCATTCCTGCAGTTTTTTTATCTTGCCCGCCTGAAAACACTCCTGACCGGTATAGTCGCCGGTAAAGCGTCCGTCGATGCTTTCGACATCGGTGGCGATCAGGTGCTCGACATCGAGCTCCCTGGCACTGGCCTCGGCGATGAAACGGCTGGTGGCGGTAATGATCGCAAGCGTATCGCCGGCGTCCCGATGTTTTTGCAACAGATCACGGGCGCTCTGGCTGATATGCGGGCGCAACATCTCGGTTTGATAGGTCTCCCGCCAAGCCAGTAAATCGTCCGGCGCATGATCGCGCAAGGGCTCGAGTTCGAAGCGTAAATAGCTCGGATAATCCAGGGTGCCGGCACTATAATCACGAGCGAAGGCGGCGATTTTTTCGCGGGTTTCCCGGGCCGGGAGCAGCGCTTTGCCGATCAGATATTCAAGCCACAGGCTTGGCGTATCGGCGTTGACCAGGGTGTGATCCAAATCAAAGAGCGCAAGCGGCATGCTGGGGATCTCTGGCAAATCGCCGATTATACGAGTATGTAAAATGTTATAACAGCCGTCTGAAAACCGGATTTGCGGTCGGCGGCTTTTTTTGGAAGAATCAGTCTACAAATAATAGAGATATAAGGTGCTTACATGATCGACCGTGATGGATACAGGCCGAATGTTGGCATCATTCTCAGCAATGCCGAAGGGCAGGTTTTCTGGGCCCGACGGATCGGACAAAACGCTTGGCAATTTCCGCAAGGAGGAATTCAGGAACAGGAATCCCCGGAACAGGCAATGTTTCGCGAGTTGCAGGAAGAAACCGGTCTGCATCCTGAACATGTGCAGATCATGGGTGTCACCAGCGACTGGTTGAAATATAAATTGCCTGCGCGTTATATCCGCAAGAACCAACGACCTTTGTGCATTGGCCAAAAACAAATGTGGTTTTTGCTGAGAATGATGTGTAACGAGACAGCCGTAAATCTTCAGGCTACCGACAAGCCGGAATTTGATAACTGGCGATGGGTTGACTACTGGTTACCGAGTAAACAGGTTATCTTTTTCAAACGGCAGGTTTACCGGGAAGCGTTGCAGCAGCTGAAACAATTTGTCGAACCCGCTTGAAGTAATCGATATACAAGGCCCCGGTATTGCCGGGGCCTTTTGTGTTGTAAGAGCCTGTCAATCGATCAAAATGGCTGCAGTTCGACCAGCAGAATAATTACGATCAACAGCACCGACGGTGCTTCATTGAACCAGCGATACCACTTGTGACTGTGGGTATTGCGATCCTCGCGAAAATCAATCACCAGCTTTCGGCACCAGTAGTGGTAAAACCACAGGACGACCACCAGTGTCAGCTTGATATGCAGCCAGCCCATCCCGGCAATCGCCGCCATTGGCCAGTAGCTCAGAAGCCAGAAGCCGAACAGCGCCGTCAACGCGCCGCCGATATGCGTCATGATCAGCAGCTTGCGTTCCATCACCTTGAATTGCGCGGATTGCTCGGCGCTGTCGGTCATGGCGTGATAGACAAAGAGCCGTGGCAGGTAAAACAGCCCGGCGAACCAGGTCACCATAAAAATAATGTGCAGGGATTTTACCCAGAGCATAAATAAATCCGTTGGAAAACGTTTAACAAATCTCACCCGCGGAATGTATCGCCGGGGCGCCCGTCTGGCGGTGCATTATCCGCAATGTCGAGGTAAATCTGAAGCCGCATTTCGGCAGGCTTTTTTACCTTGCTCCCTCTAAATGTCGACCGCTTCACGGTTTTGGTATCCCTATTGCTTGTCACACTGTCGTGAATTACGGCTGCGTTGGCGGCGCAAGAATGTGAAGAAGCACAAATTTTTTAAAGTTCATGCGCGCAAATGCCGTTTAAACGGGTGTTAAACGCTCAAAAGCAGGCTGTAGCCGGGCACGGTTTTGTCCGGTGTCGCCATTGTGACTCATTCCGCATAGGGCAAAAGAGTGACGAACGAATATATCCAGGAGAAAACTGCATGAATAAAACGTTGAGGACTGTGGCGCTGAGCCTGGCCTTATCCGTTGGTAGCGCTTATGCCGGAAATGACGGTCTGTTTTACGGCTTGAATATTTCCGATGCGGATGTCGAGCTTAACGAAGCCATCTCTGGTGTTTCATTGCAACTTGGCTACCAGTACAACGACTACCTGGGCCTGGAAGGACGGGTCGGGCTTTTCTCCAATGAGGCAAGCAGCATCATTCGCGATCCGCT
>JAGRHW010000303.1 GCA_020444765.1 Gammaproteobacteria bacterium
CCTTGTTAGCCTGTAAGTTCCTACGCCGCCAGTGCCCGCCTTTTTCGCACTGGCGGGCTATGGCGGGAGATACTTTACCCCGGTAAAACAAATCCGGCCCTTCCAGGGCCAGCGAGTCCAGCATGTCCGCCAGTTGCTCGAAACGCTGGGTGTCGCCTTCCTGCAAAATAGCGCCGCTCTGGTTGCCAAACAGGGTTTTCGCCTCCTCGCTGGCGAGCAGAATCGGCGAAATAAGATCATTCAGATAGGCTTGCAGTGCATTGAGCGTGACGCCGTTTCTGGCCGCATCGATCGCCGGCGAGAAACATTCACGGATCGGCATGGCGCCATGATTTTCGTGGATCGTGAACAGGCCTTTGACAACTCCGGGGGTTGCCACGGCAGCGGTGCCGATGTGAAATTCCTGCTGGGTGGCGCCGAAATCGACCACGATCGGGTAGAAGTCGCTTTCATCATGCGGCCGCGGCGTGGCCGGCGTCTGGACAAAAAAATCGTAGACCAGCGGCTTGCCGTCAGCCGGTCGCGCGGTCAGAAAACCACCACCACCGGGAGACGCCAGTACCGGTTCGCAGACAAAGGCGGCGGCCGTCGCGGCAACCACGGCGTCGAACGCATTGCCGCCTGATTCAAGAATGCTGATGGCGGCGTCGGCGGTCAGTGGATGACCTGCCGCAACCGCGCCACGCTTACCGGAAAACAAGCGGCAAGTCTTTGCAATCCTGTGGATTGCTAGTGGAAAACGACGGCTTCATCCGGCATTCCATCCTCATCTTCATAGAGTCCATCATCGACCTCATAATCATCCGGCTCCGCCGAACTGTGCCGCGAAGTCATGTACCAGCACTTGTCGGAATCACGCTCGTACACATTGGTCGACACCATCATGCTGATATACTGGCCATCGATCTCGACTTCCTCGCGCACCTGGTGAATCGCCAGATCCTTGGTGCGGGTAATGCGCACATCGAGCAGGGAAAATTTCAACATCGGCGGATCGCGGAACAGGGCTTCCCAACTCTCGCGCACCTCGCTCAGACCTTCCATGCGCGGCGCTCCGGGATGGATGCAAACGACACGGTCGTCCTTGGCCCAGATCAACATCATCCCTTCAAGGTCCGCCTGCTCGAAAGCCTCATAGAACGCGGATTCTGCATCCTGAGCGGTGGAGTATTTGTTCATGAGCGTTACTGGCCCGATTCTGTCGTTATCAACACGTTATCATACAATATCCGGGACTCGAGTTCCCTATTCAAAACAGTCAGAAGAAACCGGAAGCCGTACGACATGCCAACAACCACACCCTTGTGCAAGGATGGCGAACTGCAGGAAAACCAATGCCGGGAAGTCGAGCTGCTCATCGGCCCCGACAGCCTGCCCGCTTTTCTGGTCTGCCGGCACGGCCGAATCCACTGCTATATCAACAGCTGCCCGCATACCGGCGCTACGCTGAACTGGAACCCCGATCGTTTTCTTGATATCAGTCAAACACTTATTCAGTGCAGCCTGCATGGCGCGCTATTCCGGATCGAGTCGGGGGAATGTATCTTCGGGCCCTGCGCCGGTCAGCATCTGAGGAAAATTCCGGCGGTTTTACGGGATTCGGTGTGGTTCGCGGTGCTGGAAAACCCTGACGACTCGCCGGGGCTGTAAAACTGACCCGCGGAGTGTGGTGCTTAGACCGAGAACTCGGCAATATCCGGCGGCAGATAATCCGACCAGTTACGGTCGTTTTCCCGGCCGAAGACGAAAAAGTGAGGATTGATCAGTGACTCGCGGGTGTTATAACGCAGCTCACGCATGCGAATGTCGGTAACCTTGCCACCCGCCTCGGTGACGATGCATTGCGCAGCCCCGGTATCCCACTCGGAAGTGGGGCCAAGCCGGGCATAGACATCGGCCACGCCTTCAGCCACCAGGCAGGATTTGAGCGCGCTGCCCACGGCAACTTCATCGTGATCGCCGAGTCGATTCAAAAACTGCTGCATATTCGGGCCGGTGACCGGTGAACGGCTGCGGGCCACGGTAACCCGGTCTTTCGGCGCCTCGCGCACCTGAATGCGAACCGGTTCCTCGCCATCGATCTGCTTCCAGGCGCCAAAGCCGCTGGCGGCATAATAAGCCACGCCGAGCACCGGCGCGTAGACCACACCGATAATCGGCGCGCCTTCTTCGATCAGGCCGATATTGACGGTAAATTCGCCGTTGCGCTTGATAAATTCGCGGGTGCCGTCAAGCGGGTCGACCAGCCAGTAGGTCGTCCAGTCATTGCGTTCGGAAAACGGGATGCCCGACGATTCCTCGGAGAGAACAGGTACATCCAGATCGAGTTTTCGCAGACCGTCGACAATAATATTGTGCGCTTCAAGATCGGCGGTGGTCAGAGGAGTGTTGTCGGATTTGATGGAAACTTCGAACTCAGTCTCATAGACTTCGACAATTTTTTCACCGGCACGCTTGGCAAGTTCAAGCGCCTTGAATGTCAGTTGTTCGATTTGCCCCGCGTCGAAAAGCATTATTCGGTTTTATGGTTGTATTAAATTAAAATTTTTTCGGCACCGCACTCCCGAAAAAATGGGATTGAAGTGGCCCGAGTCTCCTTAGGTTATCGAACCCGCGCCTTATTAATTTAGCTGTAAATCCGACCTTACCATCAAGTTTTAGTGATTATTCCGGACGAATCGAGTTACAAAGTCACCACGTTAGCACGCTGTCTGGAAAAGTCACTTTAATTGGAACGCCCAGACGGGAAAAAATTCCCGAGGGCGCTTATCCGGCAAGACGATTCACATTGCCGTTGCGACGAATCCGGAAGCTGCCGTCACTCGACGGCCGGGCCATCCCGCGCAGCATATCAGTCAGTTCCCGAGGTGCCGCCGGGCTTGGCTTGATCGTGATATCCGTTTGAAAGTTCCCGTTTTTCTCGACATCGACCTTGCCGCTCAAGGCCAGATCGCCACCACTCGAACTGATCTCCGCGGTGTGCTTTTCACCGCTCGGCGTAACCGTCATGAGCAGATCACCGAGTTTCGCCTCGGTCGGTACTTCCAGTGTAGCGTTACGCCATCGCAGGGTTCCGTCGAAGCTCTGCAATAGCTGATCTCGCAGGACCAGACGTGAAACCTCCAGCTCCAACTCACCGCCGATCTTCAGAAAAGGATCGAGCAGGACATTCAGGGCGCTGCCGGTTGATTGGTAATGCAGGTCACTGACCGTCGTATCACCGCCAAGTCCCTGCGCCACCAGCGCTGATCCGGCGCCGCCATACGCATTGAAGCCGACTTTCGCAGCCCCTGCACCGGTAAACAATTGCAAAGGCGCGACACGCCAGCTCAAATCTTCAAGGAGAAATTTATCTGGCCCGGTCGGCATGACATTGTTTGGCGCCTCGACAGCCGCGACCTCACCGTTCCAGAGCGGGCCGCTGATGCCTGACAGGGTCAAAGGGGCAAGATTGAAGCGTTTGATAACCGGTGATGCGGGAAACAACAACAGCATAAATACAAGGTATGCCAGCAAACCCACCAATAGATAGCCGATCACTTTCATCAGTTACGGTCCACCCTGAAACGCGCACTGACCATACCCGCTTCCTTACGGTTGACGTTAAGGGTCGAAATGTTCAGGCCGTATTCTTCCAGTTCACCCAGGGCGAGAATCAGTTTGTCAAACTCGACATCGGAAAAATTGACACGCGCGCCACTGGTGTCGATCGGCTCGACCCGATCCGGATTTTTCATGCCCAGCTTGCGGATGATTTCGTCGATCAGCAAATAGGGCGCCTTGTCGGTTTGCCTGAGGGTCAAACCGCCCGCGCCCCGCAAAGCCTTGACCTGGGCTTCGGAAGCCAGCATTTGCTCTATGATCCGTTCATTCTGTACGACCGCGTTACGGTTTTGCTCAAGACCCTGCATCAGCGGGTTCCACACCAGCGCATACAAAAGACTCAGAGCGACCAGCGCCACGAGGCCGATCACAATCCAGCGGTCCCGCTGGGACTGTCTCAAATACCACTCTTTCGCGCTCATCCCCGCACCTCGACGCGGATACGTCCGCGAATCCGTCCATTGGACTGGTTTGCCGATTCGATGGTCATACTGTACTTGCCGTCGGATTCGAGAGTCTGCTTCAGCTTGTCGAGCGTGCCGAGTTGATCGGTATCGAGGTCCAGATCCAGTCGGCCGGTTTTATAGCTGATGGCGTTTAGATTGGTGTTACCGGCCTCACCCAGCGCATTGCTGATGCCGTTGATTGCGGCGACAAAACCGCTCTCCAGGCCACCGGCGCCCAGCTTTTTCAATTCGGTCTGCATTTGCAAGCGTGGATTGACAACCCGGTTGATCGACGGAAACGTTCGTTTGAGGATTTTTTCCATTTCGGCAGTTTGCGCATTGACCAGCGTCGATTGCTTTTGATACTCGATATATTTTCCGATGCCTATTACAAGCCCCAACACCACGGCCATGGCCATGGCCGGACGCCAGGGTTTCCAGACCCGGTCGAACTGTTGCTTGAAACTGTATTCGCCCTGCAGCAGGTTGATTCCCGGCGTGCTGTAGACACCTCGCGCAAACAGGCTGATCTCATCCTCGCAGGGGCGTTCCTCGATATCGGCTATCGCTTCACCGATCTCCAGCGACTCTTCGCTTTGCCGGAACAACACCAGTCCGGCCGGTTTGTCCTCATCCGCATCCTTGATGCTGTGCTCGATCAACAGCCCG
>JAGRHW010000304.1 GCA_020444765.1 Gammaproteobacteria bacterium
GGTGTTCTGGTTGGAACGCGTATATTTGGTCAGCGTGTAAATATCGACACCGACACTGCCGGCCTGGGCTTCGTCATCGTTCACCCGCACGACGATCCGCGAGGCGTCGACGGAATCCACCACCCCGCCACGCTTGCCGATCACGGCGGCGCCGGAGTCGACCGCCACAATCCGCTCAATGCCGGTTCCGACCAGGGGTTTCTCGGCTCGCAGAGTCGGCACTGCCTGACGCTGCATGTTCGAGCCCATGAGTGCGCGGTTGGCGTCATCGTGCTCAAGGAACGGAATCAGCGAAGCCGCCACCGAAACGATCTGTTTCGGAGAGACATCCATGAACTGCACCTTGTCCGGCGTGGACATGGTGAATTCATTGGCAAACCGCGAGGAAACCAGGTCATCGGTCAGACGACCGCTTTCATCCAGTGTCGCACTGGCCTGGGCGATTACGTAGTTGCCTTCCTCGATAGCGGACAGGTATTGAATGTCGCCGGTCACGACGCTGTCGACAACCTTGCGGTACGGCGTTTCAAGAAAGCCGTATTCATTGGTCCGCGCGAAAACCGCCAGCGAGTTGATCAGACCGATATTCGGTCCTTCAGGCGTCTCGATTGGACAAACCCGCCCGTAGTGCGTGGGATGTACGTCACGCACCTCAAAGCCTGCACGTTCACGCGTCAAACCGCCCGGGCCCAACGCCGAGACGCGGCGTTTATGCGTCACTTCCGACAGCGGATTGTTCTGATCCATAAACTGTGACAGCTGACTGGAACCGAAGAATTCCTTGACGGCAGCAGCGACAGGCTTGGCATTGACGATATCCTGCGGCATCAGGCCTTCGCTTTCGACCATCCCCAGGCGTTCGCGGACAGCGCGTTCGACACGCACCAGACCGACGCGGAAAACGTTTTCCGCCATCTCACCGACACAGCGAATCCGGCGGTTACCGAGATGGTCGATATCATCGACCGTACCGTTACCGTTACGAATATCGATCAACACACGCACCACATCGACGATATCTTCCGGCGACAGCACGCCTTCTCCGGTAATCTCCTCACGACCCAGTCGGCGATTGAATTTCATTCGGCCCACGGACGACAAGTCGTAGCGATCAGCCTCGAAAAACAGATTGTTGAACAGGTTTTGCGCCGCTTCCTTGGTCGGCGGTTCACCGGGTCGCATCATGCGGTAGATCTCAACCTGCGCCTCCAGCTGCGTGCGCGTCGGATCGATCGCCAGCGTGCTCGAAATATACGGTCCCCGGTCGAGGTCGTTGGTATACAGCACATCGCAATGCTTGATCTCGGTATCGACAATCTGCTGAACCAGCTCATCGGTCAACTCGGTGTTGGCCTCGGCGATAAGCTCACCGGTTTCCGGATCGGCCAGATCATGGGCAAGAATCTTTCCGGTCAGGTAGTCCTGGGGAACTTCCAGCTTGCTGACTTTCTGCTTCTCGAGTTCACGAACATGCTTGGCGGTAATCCGTCTGCCCGCTTCGACGATAACCGTTTTCCCGGCTTTAATATCGAATGAGGCGGTTTCTCCGCGCAAACGTTCCGGAACCAGGTCCAGAGTGATCTTGGTCTTGGTGAAATTGATCCTGGTTTTTTCGAAGTAGGTATCGAGAATTTGCTGGGTATCGTAACCAAGCGCCCGCAAGACGATCGTTGCCGGCAACTTCCGGCGCCGGTCGATCCGGGCAAAGATGCAATCCTTCGGATCAAACTCGAAGTCCAGCCAGGAACCGCGGTAAGGAATGACCCGGGCAGAAAACAGCAGCTTCCCGGAGGAATGGGTTTTACCACGGTCGTGATCGAAAAACACACCCGGCGATCGGTGCAACTGCGAAACGATAACCCGCTCCGTGCCGTTGATGATAAACGTTCCGTTATCCGTCATCAGGGGCAGCTCACCCATGAAGACTTCCTGTTCTTTAATATCCTTCACCACTTTACTGCTGGCCGGCGCACTCTTGTCATAGATGACCAGCCGCACCAGCACCCGCAAGGGAGCCGCGAATGTCAGGCCACGAATCCGGCATTCCCGCTCATTGAACGGCGGCTTGCCAAGCTGATAGCTGACATAATGCAGCTCCACATTTCCGGAGTAGCTGATAATCGGCATTACGCTTTGAAACGCGCCATGCAAGCCCGTGTCTTCACGGTTTTCCGGAGCCTTGTCGCTTTGCAAAAAATTTCTGTATGAATCGAGCTGGGTTTGCAGTAGATAGGGGACTTCCAGAATAGATGAGCGCTTTCCGAAGTCTTTACGAATGCGTTTTTTTTCGGTGAAGGAATAAGCCATCGACGTTCCTCAAAATTCAGCTATAACTGCACAGACAGAGAAGCCAAACAAAAAATAATTACAAAACACAAGCGGGAAAAGGCCGACGATTCTGAACATCGTCGACCCTTTTTTGCGTATTGCGATTTACGCAATCACGCACTGAGCGGACTTACTTGAGCTCGACAGTGGCTCCTGCCTCTTCGAGTGCCTTTTTAAGCTCTTCAGCCTCTTCCTTACTGACACCTTCCTTGACGGCTGCAGGTGCGCTTTCAACCATGTCTTTGGCTTCCTTGAGGCCAAGACCGGTTGCCGCACGGACAGCCTTGATAACGCTGACCTTGTTGTCGCCGAATGAAGCCAGTACGACATCGAACTCAGTCTTCTCTTCAGCAGCCGCACCAGCGTCACCCGCTGCTGCAGCCGGAGCCGCAGCCACGGCAGCCGCCGCAGATACACCAAATTTTTCTTCCATTGCGGAAATCAGATCAACGACTTCCATTACAGTCATATTGGAAATGGTTTCCAAAATGTCTTCTTTAGAAACAGCCATTTTTAATAACTCCTAACCTTGAAAACCGAAAATACCCGCAGGTATCCGGTGATGAGTAAACAAAACTTACGCTTCTTTAGCCAACCGCACCGCTTCGACAGTACGAACCAGCTTGCCGGGAACTTCGTTGAGTGTACGTACAAACTTGGCGACCGGCGCCTGCATCACAGACATCAGCATACTGACTGCCTGATCGTAGGTCGGCATATCCGCCAGTTTGGACAACTCGGACGCATTCAGCATTTGACCGCCGACAGCACCGAAAGCAGGTACCAGCTTGTCATTTCCTTTGGCGAACTCACGCATGATTCGCGCGGCAGAACCGGGATCGTCAATGGAAAAAGCCAGTATTAGCGGACCCTTGAGTCCGTCCTGTATACACTCGAACTCGGTACCCTGAACCGCCAGCCGCGCCAGGGAGTTTTTGATGACGCGCGAGTAGACACCGTTGGCACGTGCATTGGCACGCAACTCGGTGAGCTGACTCACGCTCAAACCCCTGTACTCCGCAGCAACAGCTGAGTGTGCCCGGCTTGCAACATCTGCAACTTCCGAGACAACGGCCTTCTTCTCAGTGAGAGTAAGAGCCATAGAGCACCCCTTTTGATAGGACTTGCCACAAGCGTGGCTTATCCGGTTTTACATATGCGGAATGACTTCCGCGCCTTTTACGGCCAGCGCCACCGGTAATCGGTGGACCCGCCATCTACGCAGGCAATTAAGTGCCGAAACACACCTGCGGTCTTTGATGCGCCAAGCCTGGGCTTGTTCACTCAAAGTCTGTTATCACCCTGGGATCACAGGGCGTTCAAAACTGGTTTAGATCAGCGGCAGATGATCGACTGTCAGGCCCGGCCCCATCGTCGAGGAAATCGTCACCTTGTTCATATACACACCTTTCGCTGCGGTGGGTTTGGCTTTGATCAGATCGGCGATCAAGGCAGCCAGATTTTCTCTCAGCGCCTGAACTTCGAAGTCAATCTTGCCAAGCGGGCAGTGAACGATTCCGCCCTTGTCCGCCCGATAGCGCACCTGCCCGGCCTTGGCATTTTTAACCGCCGTTTCGGCATCGGGAGAAACGGTGCCAACCTTGGGGTTTGGCATCAAGCCACGCGGCCCCAGAATCGTACCCAGTGCGCCAACGACACGCATTGCATCCGGTGTAGCTATCACCACGTCGAAATCGATATTGCCCTGTTTGACGGATTCGGCCAGGTCTTCAAAACCGACGATATCAGCACCCGCCGCCTTGGCTTTTTCAGCCTGCTCACCCTGTGCAAATACGGCAACCCTGACAACCTTGCCCGTACCATTCGGCAGCACGGTCGAACCACGCACGTTCTGGTCAGACTTACGCGTATCGACGCCAAGCTTTACCGCGACCTCGACGGTTTCATTAAACTTTACAGATGAAACCTGCTTGATCAGCTCCAGCGCCTCTTCAATCGAATAGAGCTTGCTGGAATCGACTTTTTCGGCAATCGTTTTTGCCCGCTTGGATAACTTGGCCATCACACACCCTCCGTCTCAAGCCCCATACTGCGGGCCGTACCAGCGATTGTCCGTACCGCTGCATCCAAATCCGCAGCGGTAAGGTCGGGCTGTTTTGTCTTGGCAATCTCTTCAAGCTGCTCCCGGGAGACCTTGCCAACCTTCTTGCTGTTGGGTGTACCACTGCCACTTTTGATACCCGCCGCCTTCTTCAAAAGAATGGCCGCAGGCGGTGTTTTGGTGATATAGGTGAAACTGCGGTCATTGTAGACCGTGATCACGACCGGCACCGGCAAACCTTCTTCCATGCTTTGAGTCGCAGCATTGAAGGCCTTGCAGAATTCCATGATATTGACGCCATGCTGACCCAGCGCGGGACCCACGG
>JAGRHW010000305.1 GCA_020444765.1 Gammaproteobacteria bacterium
CTACTTCGTGGTTGCGCACTTCCACTACGTCCTGGTGCCCGGCGCGATATTCTCGCTGATCGCCGCTACCTATTACTGGATTCCGAAATGGACCGGCAATATGTACGATGAAAAACTCGGCAAGCTGCATTTCTGGCTGTCGGCGATTTTCGTCAACATTCTGTTCTTCCCGATGCATTTTGTCGGACTGGCCGGTATGCCGCGACGGATTCCGGATTACAGCCTGCAATTCGCCGACTGGAATATGATTGCCAGTATCGGTGCCTTCGGTTTCGGTTTCTCCCAGTTGTTGTTCCTGTACGTTGTTATCAAATGTATCAAGGGCGGGGAAAAAGCCACCGATCGGGTCTGGGAAGGTGCCGAGGGTCTGGAGTGGACGGTTGAGTCGCCCGCGCCGTACCACACCTTTGCAACTCCGCCGGTAGTCAAGTAGGCAGGAAAACGACAAACCTGGCCGTGTGTGTTGCACGGTCAGGATTCGAGTTTTTATGAACGAGTATATGAGTGAGAAATCCTGGTTTCAGAAATACAAGCTGCCGTTGCTGCTGGCGTTTATCGCGTTATGCTTTTATTTCGCCGGCATGTTGTCGATCATTACCCACGGAAGCTGAATCGTGACCATCAGCAAAAGCAACAGCATAGCTAAAACCGCTGCGAAGCATTTGCTGATCGTCGTGGGAATGTTCGGCTTTGGTTATCTCATGGTGCCGATGTATGACATTATTTGTGATGTTACCGGCATCAACGGCAAAACCGGACGGATCGAGCTGCAGGCGGCGGAACGTGAAATTACCGACGAGGTGCGGGAAGTTACGGTCGAATTTGTCGGTATCGTCAACGGCGGTGGCGGTTGGGAGTTCCAGCCCAATCAGAAAAGCATGAAAGTCCACCCGGGCAAGATGTACAACACCAGCTATTTCGCTAAAAATCTGTCGAAAAAAGGTGTTGTCGGGCAGGCTGTTCCGAGCGTGGCGCCGTCGGCCGCAGCAAAATATTTCAACAAGACCGAATGTTTTTGCTTTACCCGGCAGGAGTTCGAAGGGGGCGGTTCCAGAGATATGCCGCTGACTTTTATCGTCGACCCGAAAATTCCACACACCATCGACACAGTGACCTTGTCTTATACGTTTTTTAACACCGGGGAGCAGCCGACAGGGCTCTGAAGTCAGGCTTTTCGAATAACAAATTACAAACACGGCCCTTGTATATCCGACAGGACCGAGAAGCAATTACAGAAGCAACCTAAATAACTGAGGTGGAAAAACCGCAATGAGCACAGCGACTGATTACTACGTGCCGCACGCCGCAAGATGGCCGATTGTTGGTTCAATCGGCTTGGCAACGTTTTTTTATGGTTTTGCCAATATGCTCAACGGGCATGCGAGCGGCAAACCGATCTTTTTCGCTGGCATCGCCATACTCATCATTATGATGATCGGCTGGTTCGGCGAGGTGATCCGCGAGAGCGAGTCCGGCACTTATAATGCCCAGGTAGACACCTCGTTCCGCATGGGCATGATGTGGTTCATCTTTTCCGATTAGTCATGTTTTTCGCGGCGTTTTTCGGCGCATTATTCTACGCCCGTACGTTCGCCGGTCCGTGGATTGGTGGTGACGGTGGCGGCGGGGCGCCAATCACCAACGCCCTGTTGTGGGAAGGCTTCGACTACACCTGGCCGAATAATGGTCCTGCGCGCATCGGCGGTGAATATGAAACCATGGGCTGGTTCGGATTGCCGCTGCTCAACACGCTTATCCTCCTGACCAGTGGCGTAACCGTGACTATCGCGCACCACGCCATCCAGGCCGGAAACCGCAAAAAAATGGTTGTCTGGCTGCTGGCGACCGTCGCGCTTGGCTTCCTGTTCGTCTTCTTCCAGGCGGAAGAATACATGCATGCCTACTCCGAAATGAACCTCAAGCTGAGTACCGGCATCTACGGCTCCACGTTTTTTATGTTGACGGGGTTTCACGGCTTTCACGTCACGATGGGGGCGATCATCCTGCTGATCGTGATGTTGCGCGGCATGAGAAGCCATTTTAGCGAGAAAAATCATTTCGCCTTCGAAGCGGCGGCCTGGTACTGGCACTTTGTGGCTTGGCTTGTTTATCTTCGTTTATATCTTGTAGCAAATGGCCTGGACCGGAGGGCACCCGTGCAGACGAGACGGGTGTCCTCCGGTAACGCTTCGGTGTCCGGGGCAGTAATCAGAAAGGTGCGCTGTTGGTCGTCAGAATGCCGGTTGCCGAGGCGATGATGATCACGATGATGGCGACGATGGACAGGATGATCCGGACAGTCAACGCGTTGACCGTTCGTTTGGTGGAGCCTTTGTCCTTGACCAGAAACGCCAGGCCTGTAAAAAGACTCACAACCACGGACAACAGCAAGAGTACGACGATTAATTTTACTAATAACATGTATGTACTCTCCGGTTTGTCAGCGCTGATTATAAACAAAGCCGGGCCCGAATTAATAATTGTTCCGGGCCGTGAATGAAAATCGGCACGTTTGAATTTGTTCCCGGTTTTTGGCCGACACTTGTTTTTATCTGTCTATTACCGGTTTTTATTTCGCTGGGGATCTGGCAAATACAACGCGCGGCTGAAAAAAACGCGATTCTTGATGAGATTGAAAAAAAAGCCGCCGAACCCGCGCGCGCTATCGAGAAAATCGACGAGACACTCGATGTTTTCTCGCCAGTGGTTTTAAGAGGGCATTTTGAAACGGAATACCAGTTTTTGCTGGATAACAGGGTTTTTCAGGGTGCGGCGGGGTATGAAATACTGACGCCGTTCCGGCTTGACAGCAACCGGCGACTGGTGCTTGTCAATCGCGGCTGGGTCGGACTTGGCATGAGTCGGGACAGCCTGCCGGATATTGCATTACGCGGCGATACCCCGACCGAGGTGACCGGCTTGTATACCAGGCCGTCGATCGGTTACCGGATCGGTTCGGCGATTCCGGAAGATGCCGCTGAATGGCCGAAACGCCTTCAGTACATCGATTATGATCTGATAGCCGCTCAACTTGGCGATGATGTCGTGCCGGGAGTCGTGCAGACAGACGACGATATTGGCGGCAAGCATCCGAAAATCTGGCAACCAGTGGCCTTTGGCCCCGAAAAACATTACGCCTATGCGCTGCAATGGTTTGCTATCGCATTCGCTTTGCTGGTGATTTATATTGTGTTGAACACGAAGAAAATATCTCCGAATTAAATGACTGATTACGTAATCGACAAGGAACTGCAAAGAAAATCCCGGATCAAGATCGTTGCGGTGTTTGCGGTTTTTCTGGGACCGCTGTTACTGGCGTTTATCTGGTTACAGACGGTCAAGAATAATCCGAATATTTCGGTCTCGACACACGGCGAGTTGATCAAGCCGGCGCATCCTCTGGAACCCTTCACCCTGAGCGAAGCGGACGGCGAGGCGTTTAGCCTGCAATCGTTCGACAGATTCTGGACAATGATCTACTTTTCCGGCGGGCCATGCGCGGAGGCCTGCGAAAAAAATCTCTACCATATGCGGCAGGTGCGCCTGGCGCTGGTGCAAAATATGGATCGCGTGCAGCGCGTCGTGGTGGTCGATCAGCAATCGGATATTGCGCCGGAACTGCTGGCCGAACATGAAGGCTTGCATGTGCTTGGCGGTGATCCGCAGGCCCTGGAGCAGTTCCGTCAGCAATTCCGGAATGCCCAATCGGCTATGCAGCCCGCGGGGGAGGCCATCTACCTCGTGGATCCGCTCGGTAATCTGATGATGCGTTTTAGCGGGGAGGTAGACCCCAAGGGTATTCTCAAAGACCTTAAGCATTTACTGAAAGTTTCAAGAATTGGTTAGTACGGCAGCGTTTTTATGCCTAACGCCGGGGGAATTGCGGGTAATATCGAAAAACCTGCTGACATAGCGATGAGCGTGTTCTGAGAGAACGACAAAGACACGCTGTCGCCGGAATAATTATTATGAATATGAAAGTGTTGAGCGCACGATATCCGGGTCTGTCGATTATTTCGCATTGGCGGGATTTTCTCGAGATCTGTAAACCCAAGGTCGTTTTGTTGCTGGTCTTTACTGCGGTGGTCGGCATGGTGCTCTCCACGCCCGGCATGATTCCCCTGCAGGAAGCGTTTTTCGGCACGCTTGGCATCGCCTTGGCGGCCGCTTCGGCGGCGGCGATCAATCATGTCGTCGACCAGAAGTCTGATGCCAGGATGCACCGTACCCGCAACCGCCCGTTGCCGACCGGTCATCTGAGAACTTCCGAATGCCTGTGGTTCGCCGGCTTGATCGGGGTGGCGGCGATGCTGATGCTGACGCTGCTGGTCAACCCCCTGACCGCGGTGCTGACCTTTTTCTCGCTGATCGGTTATGCGGTCATCTACACCATGTTTCTCAAGCGTGCGACGCCGCAGAATATCGTTATCGGCGGTGCAGCCGGCGCAATGCCGCCGGTGCTCGGCTGGGCGGCCATTACCGGCCAGGCGCCGCTCGAAGCCTGGTTGCTGTTTCTGATTATCTTCGTCTGGACGCCACCGCATTTCTGGGCGCTGGCGATTCATCGGCGCGACGATTATGCGCGCGTGAATATCCCGATGCTGCCGGTCACCCACGGTGTCGATTACACGCGTATCCAGATTCTGCTTTATACGATTCTGCTGA
>JAGRHW010000306.1 GCA_020444765.1 Gammaproteobacteria bacterium
ATGCCGCGGCGATCATTGCGGCGGTGGTCGTGGGTTCCGTGTGGGCCTTGTCGCTCGATACGCGATGGCTTTATCTGCTGGTCTATATCTGGTTCGGTGTCGGTTACGGCATCCTGCTGCAATACGGACGTTTTTGCATGGCCTCGGCCGTGCGTGATCTGTTTGCCGTTGGCGTGCCCCGCATGGCGGTGGGCATCCTGATCGCGGTGGCGCTGTTTTCGCTGACGGCGGCACTGGTGAAGGTCCTCGGTGTGAATACCTTTCATCCACATCCGATGGGCTGGCACATCATTATCGGCGGTGCGATCTTCGGCTTCGGCATCGTCTTTACCGGTGGTTGCGCGTCCAGCTCCTTGTACAAGAGTGGCGAGGGCAATATCGGTTCCATGCTGGTGCTCGTGTCGATTTCCTTTTCCCAGGCGATTTATGTAACGCTCGGCGGCTGGCTGAACAAGCTGGTGCCGGCTTCCTGGACGGAGTCGGCGGCGGCCAAGGGGATGCCGGAGGAGTTGAGCGTAACCGACGGCTGGTTCGATCAGTTTGTCGCCGGCTATGTGTGGGACCTGCAGGGCGGCACCATGGCGGAATACCTCGGCTTTGAAAGCAACGTCGGTGGCGCGTTTATCGGCAATGCGCTGTTCGGCGCGATTATTCCCGCACTGTTCGTGCTGGTCTTGCTCTATGCGATGACCTATCGCAAGGGCTATCTTCGCCGTTCCAAAATCGACGCGCCGGGTCTTGGTGATCATCTGCGGGGGATCTGGTCGATGCTGAGTTCTTCGCGCAATACCGCGATCGCGGGCCTCGGGCTTGGCATTCTGGCCGGTATGCATATGTGGGCGACCGGCGCCTTGCGTGAATACTACGAGATTTTCAACTTTGGCGAGTTGCTGCGGGACATGGGCTTCAGCAACGGTTTGTCGCTGCAGGATACGGTGTTCGACCCCGGTTACTGGTACATCACCACGCAGGAAGCGCAGTGGGCGGGCTGGGCGATGAACCAGCTTGGCGCACAGAATACGGACAATATCTTTTTCGGCCTGGAGAACGGTATTCCCAACCCGCTGATCAACGCGCCGGGCTGGATGTCGATCGGGATCATTCTCGGCGCCGCCGTTATCGCGCTGAAGCGCCGGGAATTCAAATGGAAAATTCCAAGCCTGGAGACTGCGGTCTTCGCCATCATCGGCGGCGCCATCATGGGGCTCGGCGCGCGTATCGGCATGGGCTGTAATATCGGCGCTTTTTTCGCGACGGTGACAAACGGCGATCTGTCAGGCTGGGTGTTTATGATCGGCATGATCATCGGTGGTTATCTTGGCGTAAAAACCTTTAACCGCTGGATGGAATGGCGCGCGGGCAGCGACGATTTCGATATCTGATTTAATACAAGCCGGGTAAAAGCCGGGCGTTCACGGGAGGAAAAAATGGCAATCAAATTCGAGAAGATCAAAGACGGGGACTATATGCTGGACGTAACCGGCTATGTCTGTCCGCATCCGCAGATGTACACCAAAAAAGCGCTCGGGAAGCTGTCCTCGGGCGACACCCTGAAGCTGATGTTCGATAACCCGTCTTCCGGCGAATCGATCATTGCGATGTGCGAATCCGAAGGCAACGAGCTTGTCAATCGGACCGAGGATGGCGGGACATTCGAATGGACGATTCGCAAATGCTGATAACGCGACGCACTTTTTCAACAGTCCGTGAGGACATGACAGTTCATGGGAGCGGGCTGTGAAATTCGGTTTGGTGGTGACGGATGAGCGCAATCTCGAAGCGGCCAGCGCCATGCTCGACGAAGCGCTGGCGCGTGGCTGGGAGTCGCGCTGTTTTCTGACGGACCGCGGTGTCTTGCTGTTGCTCGAATCGCGTTTCACCGATTCTCCGGCGTTTTCCGTCAGTCATGTAGCGGTTTGCGAATTGAGTATTGAACGCTATGAAGATCATGGCCTGCATGCGCGGGAACTGGAGTCGATGGTGATCGTCGGCGGCCAGTACCAGAATGCCGAGCTGGTTCGCAACAGTGACCGGGTGGTCGTTCTTTGAGGATAGGGTATGAGTGACGGTACGAAAAAAATCCTGATGATCGCGCAGCATGACAAACCTGAGGCGCTGCGTATGGCCAGTGGTCTGACACTGCTCGACGATGAGGTCAGCGTGCTGGTCATCGGGCAATTGGGCGGCGATGAGGAGACATCGCTGCAAATGGAGGCGCTGGAGTTCGCCGAAGTGCCGGTAACGCCGCTTGATCAGTCGCGCGACGAGGATCTCGGCAGGTTGGCGGACGGCATTGTGCAGTCTGATGTGGTATTTGTGATATGAGCGATAAGAAAAGCAAACTGTTGATCATGTATGCAGGGAGCAGCGAACAGGCCTGCAAGGGCGAGCCGCTGGATATGCCAAGACTGATTGCGGCCTTGCGCGAACGGGGCTGCGAGGTCAGCGAAACCGGCCTGAATAACGACGCGGCCGCATCGCTCGACGCGCTTGAAAGCGGCGCTGTGCCGATGGTGGTCAGGTGCGGTCCGCCGGCTGGCTAAGCCTGTTGCATTTTGCCATTGCCTGCTTTCGGCTTGGCAGGATGCAATGTCTGTATGATGCGTAAAACTTCTAACATTATGAAAAATAAAATAAAAATATATGGCATAAAGTCTGCCACCAAGATCCGGCAGGCTCCGGAAATACTGTCAGGGTAGGCATTGTCGGTATTTGTTTTGGCTGATAGAACAGCAGGCCGGGCGAAGCCGCGATCAGCGGGTCGGCAGATACCACATTTATAACGATTCGATTTGGAAGGGGGAATAATGAAAAGATATTCTGTATTAAAGAGGCGAATGCGTGCCCCAGGTTTTTTCGGGCTTGTATTGTTTTCGGCTTTTTTGCTGACTGCCTGCGATAACGAAGGCGATACGACGACAGGATTCGTCACGCCGCCCGGTGGTGATCCGGTACCGGTTGTCGTCAATTCACCAGGGCAGATTGCACAGCAATCGGCTGATGACTACAACGCCAATACCAATGGTCTGATCACAGGCGCCACCTTGCAAAGCTGGATCGATGACTGGTCGGCCAACCGCCCGACGGGAATCAGTGGCCGTTTGATTATACTGCAGGTCAGTAACGGTGACGCCGGCGCCGAGTACATCACGCCGAAATCGACAAGCGGTGTGCTGACCTACAGCATGGATACCGGGCGGCTGGTCATGAACCGCAGCAACGGTGTTATTACAACCCAGAGCATGGTGCCCGATGGCTCAACAATCGATTCCATACTGGCCGACTACGGCATCGATCCGCTGAATGATATGGTCGTTTGCGCGATGGGCACGGGCGGTGCCAGTCATGCAATGCGTATGGGCCGTTGCTGGTATATGTTGCGTTACTGGGGCGTGCCGAAGGAGAATCTTGCGGTCCTCAATGGCGGCGCCAACAGTCCGCTGGTTCTGGACCCGGCTTATCTCGGCGCCGAGGCCACGTGTGACGAAAATGTCGCCGAGACGGATTGCCTGCCGCGTTCGGGTCAGGTTTCGGTCAGAAATCTCCCTCAGGACAACACGGCCCTGCAGGCCACCATGGAGGACGTTCTCGATGTCGTGACCGGGGAAAAGCAGGCTTTTGTCTGGGATGCCCGGAATGAAGCGCAGTATGTGGGTGAATCGTTCCAGAATGGCGGTTCCAAACAGGGGCATCCGCTTGGCACCTACCAGCTCGACTACACCAATTTGCTGCTGATCGAGGACGGCTCGTTCCGCTTCAAGAACAAGAGCCATCTCAGCCGCTACATGAATGGCGAGACCGTCGACGGCGCCCAGTTCGTCTATTATGACTCCGGTGCAACGATTCCGCTTGGAATCGGCAATGCCTATCAGGCCGGCGACACGATTATCACCTATTGCGAAACCACCTTCAGGGCGATGATCACCGGATTTGCATCAGTGGCGATTCTCGGACAGCCGACCAGGTTCTACGACGGCGCCATGGTCGAGTGGAATTCCCTGTCGCATATCCAGGATCTCAACGGCCAGTTCATACTGCCGGCGGATTCTCCGTGGCGTACGGATACGAATGATCGTTCGGTCTATGTCTATGGTGAAAGCGCTGCTATCTCCCCACGTATCATCGATGACCCGTACGCCGCGCATGCCGATGCAATCATCCTTGCCGACAAGGCATACAAGCGTGGTACCAGCAGCGGCGGTGGTGATGGCGGCGGTGGCGGTGGTGGCAGTGGCCTGCCGGCGAACCCTTGCGGGGGTTAAAGGCGGCCGGTTTTGTTTGACAGTCTTCTCGTAGATTTGCCGGCTGGTCATAGGGTCCAGCCGGATCTTTTTGCAAGACACGTGCGCAGCACGTTGTCAGGTCACGCTAAAAGCCGGGGCTTTGTTCCGGAGCGGGCTGGCTGTCCGGAATCATCGGCAAGCATTTTTCCGACGCGATATCTGATCTTCATCGTTATTTTAATCATGGGCGTAACGGCCGGAGCGGCGAATGCGGAGGATGCCATCGACGGGTTTTTGAAAAAACACTGGCAGCATCCGCTGGCAGCCCAGGGTTTCCCACCGTCGGACTGGAGCGCCGAGGAAGGTTCGCTGGACCCGCGCCAATGCGCCGCTTGTCATGCGCAACAATACGCCGACTGGAATACAAGTCTGCACAGCCG
>JAGRHW010000307.1 GCA_020444765.1 Gammaproteobacteria bacterium
CGATGGCGGTCAAGGCCATCAAGACCGGTGCGGTGGATTTTTTAACCAAACCGTTCCGCGAAGAGGAATTACTGAACGCCATCCGCACGGCCCTGAAACAGGCGCCAAGACAGGAAGCAAACAGCAAACTGATCGGTGAACTCAAGGAGCGCTACAACAGCCTCAGCAAACGCGAGCAGCAGGTGCTGCAGTACGTTTTAAAGGGCTATCTGAACAAACAGACGGCGGTGGAACTCGGCATCGCCGAAGCAACCGTCAAGGTCCATCGCCACAATATCATGAAGAAGATGGAAGCTTCCTCGATTCAGGAGCTGGTCCGTATCGGCGAGAAAATCAACAAACCGTTTGCCGAATCCTCGTGATGGCCTCCTCGCCTGCAGTTTTCCCTGACCTTATACAGCTCCACGCGTGGCACTCGCCAGGCCGAAACCCGCGGCGATAAAGCCGGCTCCGAGCAGCTTGTTCAGATAGACCGGCGCGCCGCTGAACAGCCTGGCTTTGGTGCGCTCGGCAAGGTAAGCATAGGCGATCAGACAGACGAAAGACAAAAACATGGTGGTGGCGACGAGCAAGCCGAACTGCGTAAAAAGATCTCTCTCGTGTGAGACAAACTGCGGGAAAAGCGCCGTGGTAAAGGCGATCGCCTTTGGGTTGCTGAGCGCTACCGTCAAGCCCTGAAGGTAGAGTTTTCCCCGGTGTTTCGGCATCACGGCACGGTCCTGATCAGTCGATACCTGGATAAATCCTTTACGCCAGATTCTGATGCCCAGATAAATAAGATAGGCAGCGCCAATAAGCTTGACCACAGTAAAAATCAAAATGGAATTGAGGATTATCGCGCTAAGGCCGGCAACGGATAAGGCGGACATCAGAAACAGGCCGGAGATATTGCCAAGCGCCGTAAACACAGCAAACCGCCAACCATAAGCCATGCTGTGCGAGGTGGCCAGCAGAATGGCAGGACCGGGCGTCATCGCGGCGATAAATGCTATCGATGCAAACAGTAACCAGTTGTGGATTTCCATGGAAGAGGCCTTAGATGTCACCAAGCCGGGCGGCTATGCGCGGGTATTATAGTCTCGGCTGCCGCTGCCCGGATAGTGTAATCATCGACAGGTTTATGGATACCTGGCCCCGCCGTCCTGCGGGCTTGGGTTACTGCGGTAAAACGCCGTGTGGCGCCTTGCCGGCTTAGTGAACCCGGTAGGCCGCGTGGCAGGCAACGCAGGCTGCCGTCACCGATGGCAGTGCGCCGTAGGCAATCAATGCATCGCCCTCTTGCGCCCTCAGCGCAAACTGACTCGCGGCGCTATGCATCTCGGTACCCGCATTACGCATGCCCTCCGGCATAAGCCCGGCCATATGACTCGCGCCATGTGCCTCCAGGGAACTGAGGCCGAGCCGGGTCTCGGCGATATCCGCCGCCTCTTCCAGCCGGCCTTTGGCCATCTGGTCGAGTATCTCGTTGATTGCCGCCAGATGATCACGCATATTTGCCAGCATATGCTGTTGCATCATTTCGGGGAATTCGACCAGCTGCCTGGCATCGTCTTCCGCCATCGATGCTTTGACAAGACTCAGGGCGCATATCAACACCGTTAAGACCAGACCCTTTTTCATAACGCTTTCCTCCAATTCCTGATATCAGTAGTTATTATTTGTCGTGTTGCCGGCAGGCTCCTCCGTGCCGTTTTTATCCCAGTGTCTTTGCATTTCATAATACAGGAATGAAGCCGTCCAGGTAATAAGAACCAGACCGGTCAGCGATTCGATTCCCGTCAGATACCTTAGATGACCGCTTGGCTCAATATCACCAAAACCCAAGGTGGTGAACACCGTGAAGGAAAAATAGCCGCAGTCCATCAAACTGCCGTCGAAGTTTCCTTCAAGACTTCCCCAGCCATCCAGCCGGTTCATAAAGTAATAGGAAATGGCGAAGATCCATATTTCCATGGCATGGGCGACCAGGGCACCGAACACGCCAAATACTATTCTGTACTTGTGCCTGATCCCCATTCTGGGGACATACGAAGTCAGGCGATAGAGCAACTCGTAATGCACCAGCACCGAAACAACCACCACCAGGCTGTTTACCAGCAGCACGTAAATCATCATGTTGATTTCCGGACGCCGGCCCAAGGCTTCTGATGGCAAGCGTCATCAATACAGGCTGTCGGCCTCATGACCGGCCCCATTCGGCACAAACCATCCGGCGGCGGTAGCTGAGCATAAGCAACAACAGGGCGCATGAGCAGGCGACGGACAAGGGGAACAGCACGGTCGTCACCGAATAGTGTTCCAGTGCCAGTATTGCAAAAATATTTCGCAGCATGAACAGCACGAAGAACAAGCGGTTTTCCTCGTGCGGGTATTCATAGGCCTTGCGAATCGTCGGACCGAAACCGAGCAGATCCACCACGGTCAGAATAATCACCGCCCATAAGGGGTCCGCGGTAAAATACCAGAATGGCAACGAGCCCAGCGCGGCCAGTAAAAACAACCAGTCGACAGGTTTTATCGTTATGTCGGAGCGCTTGATAAAAGACAAAATGGCGATCACGATTGCTATGGCACCGGAAACACCGATTGGCCATGCGCCTATGCCGCCCTTCCCTTCCAGCTGCGCGAAAAAAACAATAAACGTGCTGGTACCCCAGACCACCCAGGAAAACACATGCGGTTTCGTGGCGCCCGACAAGATTGAACGGATGTACGGAACAAACGCGACAAATGTCAGGGCTATCGCCAGGCCACTGAAAATCAGTTTGAGGTCAGTACTTATCATTTATACGGTTTTTGGACGCTTTGCTATTTTATTTATCTCGTGCCAGACGCCACAACAGTGCCGCAAAATGCACCGTCACAAGTAACAGCCCAAAAACAACACTGAGCGCACCCAGCGGCAGGAATAGGCTTTCGTGCAGCACGCCGTTTTCGTCAAGGTACTGATAATACGTATTTTCCAGCACGATGAAAACAGCGCCGGCCGCCAGCATCGCCAAACCGGCCACGAAGCATTTACCTTTGAATAGTTTCATTACACCACCTTTTCCTGCACAGCCATAAGCAGGGATTTCAGACCGATAAAGCCATGTCTACCGCTTGGTGACAGAGACGACAAACGGAACACCAGCAACTTCCGGCCAGCCGTTCCAGAACTGAGGAGATTTGCCTGACGACCGTATCAGGTGTCAGGTGTGTTCTTGCCCAGCGCCACAAACTCACCGATCAGACGGCCGGCGACCTGACCGTCGCATTCGAGCGTCGACGATACGGAAATCCGGGCTCTGCCCTTACGCTGCAGCATTCTGATGAATTTCTGCCACTGCTGCGGCTCGACCAACGAGGCGCTGGCGGTAAAGGCGCCAGACATCGGTCGTTCGTACTCCATGGTGTTCCGCTGAATCACCAGCCGGCTGTCCAGGCCTTCGCCTCGCAGACGAACATGCAAAAGCGACCAGGCCGCGAGGATCGCCAGGGCCGATGCGCTGCCGCCGAACACGGTGTTACGATGATTGATATTCGGCGCCAGGGGCGCTTTGAGAACTACTGACTCCTTATCCAGCGCCAGCACGGAAACCGCCATCGCGCCGGACAAGGGAATATGCTCGTGAAGGTAAGCCTGCAACTCGGCTGCTAACACAGGCGCTCCTTTTCAACAGACCACAACATGCTTGTATTATCAATAAATACCCGCGACCGGGTTTTAGTTATCCGATTTTGCCGGAAAGCTGATCAAGGCTCTGTTGACCGTCATCGTGATCAACGCGTCCTGCTCGATTCTTTTTACTTTTACCGTCGAGCTTGAACCGACGTCGCCACGCAGGCTGTTCAGAACAATGTCCCTGAACGTTCTGCCTCCGGTCTCCTTGCCATCGACTTCAACGATAATATCACCGGCCCGCATACCGGCTTTCTCAGCCTCGCTATCCGGAAAGACATGCAGTACGACGACGCCACCCAGATTGTTCGGCGACTCTTCATCATAGATCTGGGCAACAGCCGTTCCGAAACCGCCGAACTCCTCGCTGCTGGCAATTGCCGGAACAACACAGGCCAGCCCCAGCAACAGAGTGATTAGCAGTTTGTGTTTACGCATTGTCTTTTTCATGTAGTTACCCCCGAGGTTGTGGCTTTATCGGCTGTCCGAGCAACACGTTGTCATGTCGGTTAATACAAGTCGATATTATTTATTGCCGTGATGATGCGGATTGGGTGATTTTGTTTCCAGCGTGCCCTGGAGAAAAGACATAACGGCCTTTTCCGGATCAGTCTCTGTCGTCACCAGGCCTTTAATGCCTTTACGCTCAAGCCGCGCCAGCAAGCCCTGGCCCATATCACCGGCGATCAGAACATCGATATCGTCAAGCGGATGTGGTTCGCCTTGGTCACTTTCATGAAATGACTGCTCCTTACTTAATTCGAGCAATTCTTTTTCGAGGATGCTCTCCTGGCCGGTATGAAACACCCAAAAATTCCGGCATCGCCCGGCGTGCTCGGTAATACTTTTGCGGTTCTGGCTGGTTATTGCGATTTTCATGAGGTTCTCTTTTTTTCCTGGTAAAAATGTCCTGATCGGGGAAACGTCATCCTCAAGTGCTTTAGTCGGAGATCCATTGCCTCCACCGGACAGTCCGTTGCTGGATTCCCGCC
>JAGRHW010000308.1 GCA_020444765.1 Gammaproteobacteria bacterium
CACTTCCATAACGGCGATCAGGACGCCTTCCTGATCGCGCAAGGCGATTTTGCTGCCTTCACTCAATCCTTCGGCAAATTTCTCGCTGACATCCAACGTGGTCGGCATCGGCCACAAGGTGCCGTCGGCAAGACGCATGTTTTCAACGACGCCGTTGTAATCGGCTTCGTTCATAAAGCCTTCAAGCGGTGAAAACGCGCCGTTCAACAGCAACTCCAGGTCACAGATCTGACGCTGTGACAAGGTCCACGCAGGTAAATCCTGCGCCAGTTTCTGTAATTCGATGACGGTATCGCCGGTCGCATAGAGATCCACCAGATCTCCGCCATGCGGTTTGATTAATTCAGCCATATCCTGATGTAGATCTCTCGATTGTTTAGCTAGCATGTTTTTGGTATCCGAACGCTTATTGTAAATCTGTAAAAACAAGAATGGGCACTACAAAGCGGTAACACCCGAAATCCGCTGATTTCTATTCGGATAAATGCAATTTGCAGGCCAGACAATATATTGACGAAGCCCGCGATTTGGCGCCGTATTGACAGCCGGAAAAGCCGGGCCTGCTCTGCGGGAAAAACCCGCAGAGCCGACCGGATAAAAGGTCAGTAGCGGTAATGATCCGGCTTGTAAGGGCCATCAACCGATAGGCCCAGGTATTTCGCCTGCTCGTCGGTCAAACGGGTCAGGTTCACGCCGATTTTCTGCAAATGCAGACGTGCGACTTTTTCGTCGAGCAGTTTCGGCAGGACGTGTACATCCACCGAGTAATCTTCTGCATGCGTCCACAGCTCGATCTGGGCCAGCACCTGGTTGGTAAAAGACGCCGACATAACAAAACTCGGATGACCAGTCGCGCAACCAAGATTTACCAGACGCCCTTCAGCCAGCAGAATGATGCGTTTGCCGTCGGGAAAAATCACATGATCGACTTGCGGCTTGATGTTCTCCCAGGCGTATTGCCTCAGGGACGCAACATCGATTTCATTGTCGAAATGACCGATATTGCAGACGATGGATTCATTTTTCATCGCCAGCATATGATCGTGGTTGATGACGTTGGTGTTACCGGTGGTGGTGACAAAGATATCGCCCTGGGCGGCAGCGTCATTCATGTCGACGATGCGATAACCTTCCATTGCCGCCTGCAAGGCGCAGATCGGATCGATCTCGGTAACCCAAACGGTCGCACCCATGCCGCGAAACGCCTGTGCGCAACCCTTGCCCACATCGCCATAGCCCAGCACCACCGCGATCTTGCCAGCAATCATCACATCGGTCGCGCGCTTGATACCGTCGAGCAGTGACTCGCGGCAGCCATAGAGGTTATCAAATTTGGACTTGGTGACCGAATCATTGACGTTGATCGCAGGCACTTTCAGAGTGCCTTCGCGCGCCATTTCATAGAGACGGTGCACGCCGGTCGTGGTCTCTTCGGACAAACCTTTTACATTCTTCAACAGCTCGGGGTATTTGTCGTGCATGATCTGGGTCAGATCACCGCCATCGTCGAGAATCAGATTCGGCTGCCAGCCGTTCGGACCTTCCACGGTTTGCTCGATACACCACCAGAACTCCTCTTCGGTCTCGCCCTTGACGGCAAAGACCGGTACGCCTGCCTGTGCGATGGCGGCTGCGGCATGATCCTGGGTCGAGAAGATATTGCACGAAGACCAGCGGATTTCCGCGCCCAGCTCTACCAGCGTTTCGATCAGCACGGCGGTCTGAATGGTCATATGCAAACAACCGGCGATCCGCGCGCCCTGCAGCGGTTTTTTACCCTTGAACTCCTCCCGCAGCGCCATCAGGCCCGGCATTTCGGTTTCGGCGATCGCGATTTCCTTGTGACCCCATTCGGCGAGAGAAATATCCGCGACCTTGTAGTCTTTATCCGTTACGTCTGCTGCTTGTACATTCATAATGTCTATAACTCCTGATTAACTTGCAATGCCGGCGGCCTGACGGATGTCGTCGACTTTGTCGGTTTTTTCCCAGCTGAATTCCGGCTCCTCGCGCCCGAAATGTCCGTACGCGGCCGTTTTTTTATAAATCGGTCGAACCAGATCAAGCATTTTCACGATTCCAAACGGTCGCAGATCGAAGACATCGACGATGATTTGTTCAATACGGCGATCGCTGACCGTGCCGGTACCGAAGGTTTCCACCGATATAGAGGTCGGCCGCGCCACGCCGATGGCATAAGAGACCTGGATTTCGCATTTGTCAGCCAGCCCCGCCGCAACGATGTTTTTCGCCACATAGCGACCGGCATAGGCCGCCGAACGGTCGACTTTTGACGGGTCCTTGCCGGAAAACGCGCCACCGCCGTGCCGCGCCATACCGCCGTAGGTATCGACGATAATCTTGCGCCCGGTCAGTCCACAATCGCCGACCGGCCCGCCGATAACAAAGTTGCCGGTCGGGTTGATATGAATGTGCTCGGCCGGGCAGGCATCCAGCCATTCCTCCGGCAGCACCGGCTGCAGGATGGTTTCCATCACCGCTTCCTGCAGCGACTTGAGACTGATATCCGGAGAGTGCTGAGTGGACAAAACGACAGCGTCGATACCGATCGGTTTGCCGTCCCTGTATTTCAGGGTGACCTGACTTTTGGCATCCGGACGCAGCCAGTCGAGCATGCCGTTTTTACGGACTTCGGCCTGACGCTGCACCAGCCGGTGAGAATAGGTGATCGGCGCCGGCATCAATACGTCGGTTTCGTTGGTTGCGTAACCGAACATCAAGCCCTGGTCACCGGCGCCCTGCTCTTCCGGACTTTGCCGATCGACGCCTTGGGCAATATCGGGCGATTGCTTGCCGAGCCCATTCAGAACCGCGCAGGTCGCGCCGTCGAAGCCGACATCCGAGCCGTCGTAGCCGATCTCGAGAACGGTTTTGCGGACCAGATCTTCCAGATCCACCCAGGCAGTGGTGGTCACTTCACCGGCGATCACCACCAGTCCGGTCTTGACCATGGTTTCACAGGCAACGCGTGCGTTTTTATCCTGCTCGAGAATCGCATCCAGTACCGCATCGGAAATCTGGTCGGCCATTTTGTCCGGATGACCTTCGGATACGGATTCCGACGTAAAAATATAATCTTCGCTCATAATATAAATATCTCTTTTTATTTAATTGAAAAATATAAATATTTTCAATAAATCTTAACCATCTTTCCGCCAGAAACACTTATTCCTGCAGGCTTGGCTATCCATTATATATAAACAAATAAAGAAATCTTTATATTTTTATATGACTGTTTATCATAAATACCGATAGGCAGATGGCGAGAGTGCAGACGCGCCCGCCGGCAAGACGCTTGTCACGACAAGCGCCATACCATCAGTCGATGGAATTTTCCGGTCGCGATTTGCGCCGTAAAAACACAGGGAAGGATTATTTGACGTAAGCCGGCAGTTCGACGACGTAGGTATCGACCGAACCGGAATTCTTCCAGTCCGAACCAAAAACCAGTCGCGTACCGCTCGGGCTGAGCGTTGCGTGCGGCTCACCGAGATAGCCGTGATAGCTTACGTTTTCAGCAGCCTTGGCCCAGGAGTGATGATGGGCGATCCGGCAGACCTCGAAGTTGGCCGGATCCGTGTTGACCAGCCAGATTTCCGAAAACAGCAGCGGCGCCTGCTTGTTATTACTCAGATACTCCAGATTGTAATAGCCGATGGTCGACATCAAGGCCCAGCCCGGCACTTTGTGCCCGACTGCCGAAACGTGCGTGCCACTGCCCGGATAGCCGTAACCGTTGAACTCGCCGACCACCACGCGACAGGTCTTTTCCTCAAAATCATGCACGGTCAGCGAACCCACACCCTTGTCCGGACCGCCATCGCAGCCGCCAGGCGCGGGATCGAAAGCGGTGGCGAACAAGGCATCGTGACCGTTGGCAAGCCGCCCGAGGCTGGCATGGCTGTGATATTCGTAAAGATCGAGTTCGTAATTCTCCTTCAGCGTATCGTCGAGAATGTAACTCATCAGCCGTACATTCTTGCCGCTCGGACCCAACATCGGCGCATTCCAGGGGTCATATTTAAGCCCCTCACCCATCGGCACCGACCAGGTCTTATCGGTACTCACCTCGTAGATAAAACCGGTTTCCTGACCACGGCCGTCGTTACACCGGAAACCAAACCGATCGTCACTCAACGGCGGCATCTGCACATCATTACCTGAGACCGGCACACCTTCACGCCCGCAATACTGCATAAAGTCAGCAACCTTCGTCGCCTTGTCGGCGGCAACATCGTACTTCATGAAATAGCCGTAATCCTTGTAGTTGGCGCTGACATAAAAAAAGACATTCGGGTCTGTGTGATGCCAGTACAGCTCTTCGATATCCTTGGCGGTTATATCGAGTTTGCGCAGGTGCTTGTAGGTTTTGCCGTCGTACAAATGATGGCCGAGATTATCCGGATTGCCGCCGGTGTGATAGAGAATCATCAATGATTCGTCGGCATTCCAGGACTGGATGGTGCTGTACATCGGCTTCACCACTTCGCCCTTTTGGGTGTCGCTGATACGGATCACCTTTGCGCCGAAGACCGGATCCTTATACGGCTTGCCGAACGGCGGCTTGTCCATCACCGGCACCGTCACCTTGTTTTTGTGAGTCGGCAAACCCTTGCACAAATT
>JAGRHW010000309.1 GCA_020444765.1 Gammaproteobacteria bacterium
TCGTTCAAGAAGGCTTTCTGATGCAATGCGCAAGTTGCTTTACAGTGATATGCGCATTATTGATATTGCGTTTGATTCAGGCTTTGAGTCGCAAGAAAGTTTTACGCGAGCCTTTAAAAAAGTGTTTGATATTACACCCAATGAGTTTCGCAAACTTGGCGAAAAAAATAGATTCCCTGAAAAAATTGTATTTGACGCCGACTACCTGCATCACCTTGATAAAAATATCCAGTTACAGCCCGAAATAGTTCGGCAGGATGACCGACTAATGGTAGGTATGAAAACATTGTTTTATGGGGTTGATTCCGAGAAAAATAATTTTGCTGATAAATTACCGGCATTATGGGATGAATTTTTACCGCGAATGGATGAAATACAAGCCCGTATGAATAATAAGGCCTTCGGGATTATACAAACGCAGAAAGACACCGACTCCCTTGAGTATTATGCAGCCTGTGAGGTAACTGAGAAGAATGGAATACAGCTACCTGAGGGAATGGTGAGCTTGAAAATTCCGTCAACCAGCTATGCTGTTTTTGCTCACAAAGGGAATCTGAATCATATAAACAATACTGTGAATTACATCTATTCCAGTTGGCTTTTACAATCAGAGTATTGGCATACCTATGGTCCAGACATCGAGGTCTACGATGACCAATTTATTCCTGGTTCAGAGGGTTCAATCATGTATTATTCCATACCAGTAAAAGTATAAAGGTGTTCATAAATTACGCTACAGCGACCCACAACTTAACGCAGCTTTTCTGTATTCGCTGTTGCCGATCATCGCACCAAAGCTGCGCTAAGCTGCAGTCGCTTGTGTATGGCGTTATGAGTAACGAACAATAATATGACTTATTCTGAATTTAACGATTATTGTCGATCTTTACCTGCTACAACGTATGTTGTTCAATGGGGTGGTTCACACGTATGGAAAGTTGGAGGAAAGGTTTTTGCTATTGGGGGATGGGAAAAAACAGATAAACCGGCATTTACGTTTAAGGCTTCTGAACTTAATTTTAATTTCTTGCAGGATGAACCAGGCTTTAGGCCAGCCCCATATATGGCATCTCGAGGAATGAGGTGGATACAACAGTATGATAGTGACAGAAATTCAGATGAAGAACTTAAGTATTATATCAGTGAGTCCCATGCTATGGTTTCATCAAGTTTAACTAAAAAAAAGCAAAAGGAACTTGGTCTAAACAAAAACTAAGTAATAGCTAATAACAAGGGCATCAACAATGGACGGGCAACCCGTGTTTTATTTGAATTATTGCGCGAAACTTAAGCAACTGTTGCTTTTCAACCTTGGGTTTGTTGTCAGCCCTTCATGCGGGCGCCAGGCCGCAAGTTAGGCGGATTGCCCACGCCTCACTCAGATTTGTTGTGACGTCATCTTTGAGTTTATAACATTGACAAACGCTAGGTAGCAAGTAATATAACTAGGTGCCTAGCGAGATGAATTATGAACGAATATGAAAAGAGCCTTGGACATTGGGTTAAAAGATTCTACCTATTGAGTTCCCGAGAAGTTGATGTTGCGCTTCGCCCCTACGATCTCGGGCGCACACAATGGTACATCCTGTTTCACGTCGATAAGGCCGGTGAGCTGCCGCAAAGGGCATTGCAGACAATACTTGAGATTGAATCTGCAACCTTGACCCCTCTTGTGTCAGCCTTGGTTCGAAAGGGGTGGTTGGAACAAATTCCGTCACTTGATGATCGGCGAACTAAAAACCTCGCGCTTACTGCGTCGGGAGCGAGACACTTTCGTTCAGTCCCAAACCCCATTGTTCAGGCACGGAAAAAGGCCTTTGCCGGGCTTGATGCAAGGGACGTGGAGAACGCTCGCCGGGTGATTGAGCAAGCCGTTCACAATCTGGAGAAGTGATGAAACCTAAACTCGGGAGCGAGATTATCCGCCGTATAGGGTACGGCGCCATGCGATTGCCTGGCATCGGGAAAACCCCGGAAGATACACAGCTTGCATGCCGGGTTTTACAGGAAGCTGTAGACCTTGGTGCGAACGTTATTGATACGGCCCATTTTTATGGAAATGGCCTGGCCAACAAGCTCATAGCAGATACGCTAAGACCTTTCCCTCAAAAGCTGATTATCTTAACCAAAGTTGGTGTTCAGTCGGGTCCGGATGGTCGTCCTCAGCCGGCGGCAACGCCAGAAGAAATACAGCAAACCGTTCAAAATAACCTTGATAGTCTGGGTGTGTCGCAGCTCAATCTGGTTTTCCTGCGTTTGCCCGGAGGGCCGCTCGCGGATTCAGGCGTACCCATGCACGAGTCTTTGGAGTGTTTGGCGCAGCTACAAGAGGCGGGAATAATCAGGCATATTGGGCTAAGTTCCGCGTCGGTCGAGCAAATCACCTCAGCACAAGCCATTGTTTCAGTCGAAGCCGTTCAGAATGCATTGTTTGTAGGCCATTACGAATCACGAGGTGTTGTTCAGCTTTGTCACGAGGAACGCATTCCGTTCTTCGCCTATTTCCCTTTGGGTATGGGTATGCTTATTGAGAAAAAGGTTGATTTGAGCCCTTTCGCAGAAGCGCACGGAGCAACGAAAGCTCAAATCGCCTTAGCCTGGTTGCTGGCGCTTTCCCCTATGGTCGTGCCCATTCCCGGCACGTCGGGAATCGACCATTTGAGAGAAAATTTTGCGGCGCTCGATATCGAGCTTTCATCCAGCGAGGTTGAAGTACTGAGTAAAATTTGAGCCATGCTAGCGTTGCCGCCCAACAACACGTTGCAGCTGATGTATGACCCGCACCTCACTCTTACTGCGGTAAGGGCACGCCGGCGATCACAGCGTCTTCTATTAACCTGGGACTAACGAATCAATCAATATAACCTTTGCCGATAGCAGAAAAAGGTAGGACCAGGCCAAGTTCAGGAACCTGCTGGCCAATCCAGGCAACAAAGGTATTGCTGTTCGGCCCGGGAAATACTCTGTAGGTTGACTTCCACGGGTAGGCGTCGGCCGCGGCATCAACCGCATCAATTAAAGCGTCTACACCTTCTCCGCGATGCTCCAGTAACAAATAAGGTTTGGAGCCAAACCAGTGACGATCCGGCGCATCACGGCCAACGTGCATTACATCCTGACCACGACGGGCGCGCCAACCAACTACATCATAAACACGATAGAAATCTTCATCTGCGCGCTTCGTTGCAACCCAGGTATGGATAGCGAACCAGCCCCGCCAGCCCCAGGCGTCCGCAGCGTAAACATGCAGAACAGCTTCGGGGGTTGTTGCAGGGTCAGGGGCAAGCCCGGCCGGATCCCGGCTGGCGGTGCGCCAGTCATTGCCGGACGAACATCCCGTTAGCAAAGTCAGTGGTAACAGAATAAAAAATAAAATTTTCATTGGAAGACCTTTCAGGAATAAATTCTCTGCGGAGGAGGGCCTTAATAAATCTCTGCCCTTAAACCACTCATCCGCAGCATTCTGAAAAAAACGCCTTTTTCAGAAGGGACAGACTATCACCTTCCAGGCGCTGGTTTTCACACCGCCCGTAATGCCGGGCTTACCACGCTGTCATGTATCTGGCGTGTCAGCCAGGCACGGTAAAATGATAAAGTAACTTTATTAATAACAACAAGGCTATCACCTCGTGTCCCCGGTTCCCAACCCTGACAGTACCGCGTTTGTCATTCTGGACCTTGCGCGACTTTTCCGTGCGGAATTTGAATATCAGGTTACGCAGTCCCCGCTGACGCTGTCACCGGCCGAAGCGCGTGTGCTTGCGCATATTGCGCGTTTTGCACCGGCCAGATCGTGCCGGGTGGCGGCCAGTCTGGGGATGAGCGCCATGGGCGTCAGCGAGTTCACTCGCAAACTGGCGCAGGCGGGTTATGTGACCTTACGTCAGGATCCCACCGATCAGCGTGCCAAGGTGATCGAGCTGCTGCCGAAGGCCGACAAGGCGTTGAAGCTGATCGGTGAGATCAGTGCGCGTATCCAGCGAGCTGCCCGTCAGGGATTTGAGCAGGAGGACTGGGAGACCTTCAATCGTTTGGCGCTGACTCTGCGTGGCAACCTTAACAGCCAGGGGGCGTCAAGAAAGTCTGCATGAATACACACTCACCGCCAAACCCCGTTATGAGCGCCCGCCGCGTCAGTCTGCTCGGTGCTCTGCTGGTTGCCATCGGGCCGATTTCCATGGCGTTGTACACGCCAGCCATGCCGGCGATCGTCGAGGCGTTCGGCTCCACCGAGTCAGCGGTCAAGATGACACTGGTGCTGTATTTCGGTGGTTTTGCCTGCTCGCAGCTGGTGGCCGGCCCTCTGTCGGATGCGCTGGGCCGCAAGCCCGTCATCTTCCTTTTTATGGCGATCTATCTGCTGGGCAGTCTGCTGGCCATGCTGGCGCCGACCGTGGATACCTTGATGGTCGCACGTTTTGTGCAAGGGGTAGGGGCGTCTGTCGGGGTGGCGATTTCGCGCGCGGTAGTGCGTGATCTGTTTACCGGCGACGATTCCTCACGCATCATGAATCTGATTGGCATCATTCTGGCACTCGGGCCTGCCATCTCGCCGACCCTGGGCGGCCTTTTGATGGAGGCTTTCGGCTGGCGATCCACGTTCGTCG
>JAGRHW010000030.1 GCA_020444765.1 Gammaproteobacteria bacterium
GGGGTGATCCGGGTCATGGACCCCAGGCCCTACGAGTTCAGCTTCGGCAGCACCCCCGAGGAGCAGACGGCGAACAACCTGCGCTACCTGGAGGAGGTGATCACCTACGAGGGTCCCCAGACGATCGCGGCCATGTTCATAGAGACGGTGACCGGGACCAACGGGATCCTGCCCCCGCCCCCGGGCTACCTGCAGGGGCTGCGGGCGCTGCTCGACAAGTACGGGATCCTGCTGGTGTGCGACGAGGTCATGTGCGGCTGGGGCCGCACCGGCAAGCTCTTCGCCTTCGAGCACGGCGGGATCGTGCCGGACATCGTCACCATGGCCAAGGGCGTGGCGTCCGGCTATGCAGCCATTTCCTGCACGGTGACAACCGAGGAGGTGTTCAATCAATTCAAAGACGATGAAAACGATCCGATGAGTTACTTCCGCGATATTTCAACGTTTGGCGGCTGCACCGCCGGGCCTGCCGCGGCGCTTGAAAACATGGCGATCATCGAGGAGGAAAACCTGCTGCAGAACGTTACCGAAAACGGCGAATACTTGCTCAGCCGTCTGGAAGAACTCAAGGCCAAACACCCGATCGTCGGTGATGTGCGCGGAAAGGGTTACTTTGCCGGCCTGGAACTCGTCGCGGACCGGGACACGAAAGAACCGGTGCACGAATCGGTGGCCGCCAGTGTGGTCAGCGATTGTCTGGCGCAAGGCGTGATGATTGGCAGAACCAACCGCAGTTTCGCCAAGTTCAATAATACGCTGTGCCTGAGCCCCGCACTGATCGCCGGCAAGAGTGAACTCGACGAAATCATCACAGCCATCGACAAGGCGCTGGGAAAGGTCGGCTGAGCAAAGCGGTCGACTTATTCGCCGACCAGGGTTTCCGAGCGAAATACGCCTCTGCCGCTCTCGCCAAGTGTGGCGGCGAGATAAGGCAAGGTCTCGTCCATCGAAGCCTGCAAGGTCCAGGGCGGATTGACCACAAACAGTCCGGAGCCGGTCATGCCGTCATTGAAAGCATCCGGGCGCACGGATAATTCAAACTGCACGATTCGCCGGACACCGCTCTGGCGGATCGCCTGCTCCAGACGCTGCACCCGGCGGCGTTCGACCACCGGATACCACAGCATAAACACGCCGACGGCGAATTTTTTATAGGCCTTGATCAGCGTTTCGGTAACCGCCTCGTAGTCCGACTTGATCTCGTAAGACGGATCGATCAACACCAGCGCACGACTCTGCGCGGGCGGCAGAGAGGCCAGCAAGCCCTGCAGGCCATCACTGTTGAACAGCTTGACGCGAGGGTCTTTGGCAAAACGGGCGGTCAGGCCGCGGTATTCGTTATTATGCAACTCGAAAAGCCGCAGGCGGTCTTTTTCACCGAGCAAACGCGCGGCAATTTGCGGCGAACCCGGATAGACGGCCAAGCCGCCATCCGGATTCACGCCGCGCAACAGGTTCAGATAATCGCCCACCATTTCCGGCCGATCGCCGGCCTTCCACAGCAAGGCAGCGCCACGGCTGAACTCCGCTGTTTTAAGCGCCTCGGCGTCAAGCAGCGAATATCCTCCGGCTCCGGCATGCGTGTCGATATAGACCAGCGGCGGAGCTTTCCGCTTCAGATAAGTCAGAATATGAACAAGCGCTGAATGCTTCAGCACATCAGCGTGGTTTCCGGCATGAAAGGCGTGTTTGTAGCTTAACAAGTGGGCGGGCCGTGTGACATTCCAGCGCAGATCATACAGATTGTGCCGTCAATATTGAATAATTTAGAGTCTGTCCAGAACCGCTGAATGGCAGATGCAATTTTCCCGCCCTCCGCCCCGACGCTGGCAACTGCAAACAGGCATCCGCGACACCGATACGCGCAGCAGCAATCATCAATCTGGAATTGCATTTACATAATACAAGCATGGATTATAAAAAGTAATTATTTCTGCTGAAAACAGCCACATTTTCGACACGCTGTTACATCAGGCCTTTGTCTGGTTTTGAAAAAATCTATAAATCTGCCGAAAATTGCCTGAATTTTGTGAGCATTCACCCCACATCACCGAAATTTTTGGCTTTGTCTAAAACATCGGCCGCAATCAGCCGTAGCCTCTGTTGCTGAATTTTTCAAAAAACAGGCGGTTTTTACGCGATTTTTCGACAGAAAACGCCTAGTCCTGCACCTGACGGGGATTTTTTTCCATTCGGGTGGATTTTCGTGGCTGGACTCTGTAGGATAAAAAATGACATTCGTTGATGAGTAGTTTATTGTTTAGAAATAAAACCAATATCCTCATTTCTTCTCTTTTGTCGGCAAACCCATTCTGCCGGCATGTCAATCAGTTCCATTTAATCAAGGGTAACTTCATCGTGAAGACAAACTACAAATTTTTGCGTGGTCCGCTGTTTTTTGCGGCAATCGCGCTTTCCGCCAGCGCCAACGCCGCCGATTGCGGCAAGGTCACCATCTCCGACATGAACTGGGCATCGGCCGAGTTCGCCGCCTATCTCGACCAGTTCATCCTCAACAATGGCTACGACTGTGACGCCGAGCTGGTGCCGGGCGATACCGTGCCGACCACCACCTCCATGATCGAAAAAAACGAACCGGATATCGCCCCCGAACTGTGGGTTAATTCGGCACGCGCGGCGATTGATCAGGCCGTAACCGACGGCAAACTCGCGATCACCGTAAATATTCTGAAGGACGGCGGCGAGGAAGGGTGGTGGGTGCCGCGCTACACCGCCGAAGCACACAATCTGAAAACCGTCGCCGACGTGCTCGCCCACCCGGAACTCTTCCCAGCCCCGGAAGACAGCAGCAAGGGCGCTTTTGTAACCTGCCCGTCGGGCTGGGGTTGCGAAATAAACAACGGCAACCTGTTCAGGGCTTTCGAGCTGGAAAAAGCCGGCTTTGTCAAAGTCGATCCGGGCTCCGCGGCCGGTCTTGACGGCTCCATCGCCAAAGCTTTCGAACGTGAGGAAAACTGGTTCGGCTATTACTGGGCGCCAACGTCCATTCTCGGCAAATACGATATGGTCAAACTCGATTTCGACGCCGACTACGATCCTGACAACTGGAACAACTGCATCGTCAAGGAAGGCTGCGAAAATCCGCAGAAAACCTCCTGGACCGTGTCCGACGTACGGACCGCGGTGACCCAGCAATTCATCGACCGCGTGCCTGCTGAAGTCGTCGATTACCTGAGCAAGCGCAGTTATCACAATCCCGTGCTTAACAACCTGCTGGCCTGGATGACCGACGAACAGGCGACCGGCGAGGACGGTGCCCTGTACTTTCTGAAGAATCACGAAGACCTCTGGAGCCAATGGGTGACAGAAGCGGCGGCGGCGAAAATCAAGTCCTCACTCTGAGGTTTTATCCAGGGAGCACGAAAAGCTCGCTTCGGGATCGTTCGGGGCGGGCTTTTTTTTTGACAACCAATCGACAGGGGTAGCAAGACGTGGACTGGCTAAGCGAATTTCCGGCAATGTCGCGCGAATCACTACGTGCACTGAACAAGACTATCGACCTCAGTTACCGAGACTTTTCACGCGCTTACGGTGAATCGATCGAAAATTTCTTCGACCCACTGTTGCATTTTCTCGTTTGGCTGGAAAATTTATTGCTGAATACGCCCTGGCCCTTGATCATCCTGGCTATCGCGGCAGTCGCCTGGCTTGGCAGCCGTAGCGTAAAGATCGTTATCGGCGTAATCATCTCCCTGCTGCTGATCGGTTATTTCGGCATGTGGGAAAACACCATGCGCACGCTCAGCATCATCACGGTATGTACACTGGTTTCCATCGCGCTCGGTCTGCCGATCGGTATTCTGATGGCGCGTTCGGATCGTGTGCAGGCCATGATCACACCGGTGCTCGACATCATGCAGACCATGCCGAGTTTCGTTTATCTTATCCCTGTGGTGATGCTGCTCGGTATCGGCAAGGTCCCCGGTGTGATCGCGGTGATCATTTATGCCATTCCACCGATGATTCGCCTGACCAACCTTGGCATACGCCATGTCGACAAAGCAGTGCTGGAGGCAGCCGATGCATTCGGTGCCACGCCCTGGCAAAAACTCAGGCAGGTTCAGTTGCCGCTGGCTCTGCCGTCCATCTTCGCCGGCATCAACCAGACCATCATGATGTCGCTGGCGATGGTGGTTATAGCGTCGATGATCGGCGTCAAGGGTCTCGGTCAGCCGGTTCTCAAGGCCATCACTAACCAATACTTTGCGATGGGATTATTCAATGGACTGGCAATCGTGGTATTGGCCATCATCTTTGATCGCGTCTCGCAGAATTACGGCAAACGCCTGCAGGCACACCGGGCAGGAGGTCCGCAATGAGCGATGTGAAAATTTCCATCCAGAATCTTTACAAGATATTCGGCAAGAATCCCCGCACTGCAATGGAGCACGTCAATAACGGTGTCGGCAAACAGGAGCTGCTGAACAAATACGGGCATGTGCTGGGCTTGCAGAATATCAACCTGGACTTACATGAACGCTCGATCGAAGTGATCATGGGTCTGTCCGGTTCCGGCAAGTCGACGCTTATTCGCCATATCAACCGCCTGCTCGACCCCACCACCGGCAGCGTGGTCATCGATGGTGAGGATATACTGAAGATGAGCGCGGCCGGCTTGCGCGAGCTCCGGCAAAACAAAGTCTCGATGGTTTTTCAGAAATTCGCTCTGATGCCGCATCACACGATTTTGCAAAATGTCGAATTCGGACTCGACCTGCGGGCCGACGTAGCCGCGAGTGAAAAACGCGAACGCGCCGAGTACTGGCTGCAGCGTGTCGGGCTGAAGGGCGTCGAGGCGCAATATCCGGGACATCTGTCCGGCGGCATGCAGCAACGTGTCGGCCTTGCCCGGGCGCTGGCGACCGACGCCGATATCCTGTTGATGGATGAAGCCTTCAGCGCGCTTGACCCGCTGATCCGTACCGATATGCAGGATATGCTGCTGGAACTGCAGGCCGAGTTGAACAAAACCATCATTTTCATCACCCATGATCTGGACGAGGCCTTGCGTATCGGCGACCGTATCGCAATCCTCAATGACGGCGCACTCGTCCAACAGGGTTCCGCCCAGCAGATTCTTCTGCATCCGCAGGATGATTACGTGCGGCGCTTCGTCGCCGATGTCAATCGGGTCAAGGTGTTGCGGGTCAATGCGATCATGACGCCTGTCACCGATCTCACCGAAGAGGTGGACGATTCCAGGCCAATGACCGTCAAATCCGGGCAGCGTGTCGAACATTTGATGAACAAGGTGGTACTGACCAACCCGTCCTCTATCTGGGTGCTTGATAGCGATGGTCAGCGTACCGGCTATATTTCCCGGGCTGCGCTTGCCGAAACCATCGGCCGGGACGAGGATGCCAGCTGGAACAGCGCAGCCTGATTACCGGCCGGCTTTACTCAGGTAAATCCGGCGCCTGTCCGCTCAAGATCTATGCGCCGCTGCTGCGCTATAATCGGTGTCTTTAGCGGAAATTAGCATGTCGCCTGTGCTGATCAACTGGCTGCTGTTCAGCGCCCTGGTATTACTCTGGGGCACGTCCTTTCTGTTCACCTCACTTGCGGTCGACTCGATCCCCCCGCTCATCATCGTCTTTGTGCGGGTGTTGCTGGGCGCGGTTACGCTGTTTCTGGTTGTCAGCTATAAGGGCCTTCGACTACCCCGCGAGCTAAAAGCCTGGGGCGCTTTTTCCCTGCTGGGCGTACTTGGTAACCTGCTGCCCTTTTTTCTGATCGCCTGGGGACAACAATTCGTTAACTCCGGAATAGCCGGGGTGATCATGGCAGTCATGCCGCTGATCACCATTCTGCTGGCCCATTATTTTATCGAGGGAGAAACCATCAATCGCTTCAAGCTGGCCGGCTTTGCCACCGGCATTAGCGGAGTTGTATTGTTACTTGGTCCGGTATTCGGCGGAAGCCGGCAGGAAATTCTCGGCGCGGCAGCGGTTTTTTTCGCTGCCGGCTGCTATGCAAGCAATACCATTGTCGCCCGCCGTCTGCCCAACTACGGCCCTTTGGTAACCGGCGCAGGTGTTCTGATCAGCAGCGTCCTGATCGCTTTGCCGTTCTGGTTGCTGTCCGTGACAAATACAGACATCGAACAGATCAGCACCATATCAATCGCCGCCCTCTTGTGGCTGGGTATAGGGCCGACCGGCCTGGCCGCCCTGGTTTACTTTCTGATCATCCAGCGCGCCGGACCGACCTTTCTGTCGAATATCAATTATCTGATTCCGGCCGTGGCCTTTTTTGCCGGCGCATTTTTTCTGGGGGAAAAAATCAGCGTGCAAAGCCTGCTCGCGCTGCTGATCATTCTATCCGGCATCGGAATCAGCCGTTTACGCGCCTGAGCGGGCTCGACCGGAACTATAATGTGCCGGTCTTCAATAACCCGCGTTTACCCTGCACATATCTCTGGCTGACCTTGAACAATCTGCCGACATTGATAAACGATGCGCATGATATCGCGATCAGCATGGCCAGCCAGATACCGTCCAGCCCCAGCCCGTCACCGAACAGAGTCGGACGCGATAAAAAATAAGCCAGAGGAAAACCGATCAGCCAATAAGAAACAATCTGCATAAGCGCGGGAATCAGCGTGTCCTGATAGCCCTTAAGCGCGATGCCGGCGGCAATCTGCAAGCCATCGAAAAACAAGTGGATGCTGCATATTGCAAGTATGCTCATCCCCAGCCCAAGCACCTGTATATCGACTGTATAAACACCAAGCAGCAACTCTCGGTTAAGAAAAATAAATCCGCCGAAAACACTCATCAACGCAGCCACCACCAGCATGGTGAAAAGAGCCTGATGCCTGGCTTGCAGAAAACGCCTCTGCCCGATCGAGCGTCCGACCAGAATTGCCGCCGCCTGACCAAGCGCAATCGGCACGATCAACGACACCAGCGTAATATTCAGAACGATTTGATGCGCAGCCAGGTGATTGGTACCCATCGGCGCAACCAGCAGCGCCGTTGAGCTAAAAAAACCTTCTTCCAGCGTGAGTGCGAGTCCGGCAGGAACACCCAGTATTGACAGTGTTTTCAGGGTGCCGAACTCTGGCCATTCAAAGCGATGCAACAGTTTGTAGCGACTCAGATCGCGATGACGGTGTGTCAGCAGAAGATACAAACCGCTCTGGACGAGCACGACCACGACGCTGGCCACGGCACATCCGCTTACGCCCATCTGCGGAAAACCGGCCTTGCCGAAGACCAGCAGATAATCAAGCACGATGTTCAGCAGGAAAACCGCCAGACTGATCAACATGTTCAGGCCGGTATGATGCAGGCCGTCAAGCGTATTACGAATTGCCGTGTTGGCGCCGACAAACGGCAAGGACCAGCAAATGATCTGCAGATATCGGCCGGCAGCCTGTTCAACCTCATCCGCCAATCCCAACAGACCGAGTAAAGGCAGGGCCAGGAGCATCAGCATCACCAATAGAACGCCAACCGTGACACCCAGCCACATGGCTTGATGCGTTTCGCCGGCTATTTCCTCGACGCGCTCCGCGCCGAGCTTCCAGGAAACTCTCGGAGCGACCACCGACAGCAAACCGATCAGCAACATGACGCTGACAAAGTACAGATTCGTACCGATCGCCAGCGCGGCCAAATCCCGGGTACTTGCCAGTCCGACCATGAAAGTATCGGTCACACCGAGACCGATCAGCGCCGCCATGCTGACGACAATAGGCAAGCCTAATTTTAAAAGCTCCTGCAGCAGTACAAGTCGTTGCCGCCATGAATGTGAATTTTCAGACACGTTTGCTCACACTAATCCATACCTGTTTTATCTTACCGTCACGGGCTTGAAAAGCTGTATCCACAGCCAGCCTTATTATCCACCGACGTGTGGATATTACATTTACGCAAAGCAACCGAGATACGTATTGAACAAACCCGGAACTCCATGACACACTTGTATTTTAACCGGATTATTTAATTCCGGCCTGCTTGAACCGCCATGACACACAAAATTCCGCAATCACTGAAAAGTAAATTTATCAGTGCCGAATTTATTTTGTGTTTTAATTGGCCAGATTGTACAGAACCATCCTCGTCAAAAAAACGGCATGGCGAGCGCACACTCAACACACACCTCCAGGGAGAAAACAATGATCAAAAACATTATTGGTATCGCAGCTGCCGCCACACTCACTACCGGATGCGGCATGATGACCAAAGGCGGCACACCGGTCTCGGGCCAGGTGGAAGGTAACAGTTCCTATCTGGTCGATGGCGCCGGCAATGTCGTCATTGCAACCGGCCGTGGCGAATGCGTAAAGAACGGCTCTTATAATAAAGAAAATATGTTGCTGGGTTGCGATCCGGATGCTGCCGCCAAAGCACAGGCCGAAGCCGACGCGGCTGCAAAAGCTGCTGCCGAGAAAGCCGCCGCTGAAAAGGCCGCTGCCGAGAAAGCCGCGGCTGATAAAGCGGCCGCCGATAAAGCAGCAGCCGCTGCTGCAGCGGCTGCCGCAGCCCAACCCGTTGTCATGAACCTGAGCGGCAAAGCACTTTTTGCAACAGGTTCATCCACACTGAGCGGCAATGGCGAAACAGCCATGCAGAAACTCGCTGGGCAACTGGGTGAATACAAGGAAATCAAATCACTGAAAATCATCGGTCACACCGACAGTCAGGGTTCAGACGCCGTCAACCAGGCGCTGTCCGTACAACGTGCCGAGTCGGTACGCGACTACCTGGTGCAGTCCGGTGTAGCCGGCAGCGCGCAAATCGATGTCATCGGCATGGGTTCAAGCCAGCCTGTCGCTTCGAACGACACCGCTCAAGGCCGCCAGGAAAATCGCCGTGTGGAAATCGAGGTTGTCGGCACCAAGTAATCGCCCACACTACCGACCCGAAACGGGCCGCTTTCAGCGGCCCGTTTTTACCCGCCAGAGTTATCTCCGCTTCCTCCTCCGTTCACTCAAGCTCAGCACAAACCGTCTGTTTTCAAGCACTCCACCTTCGGATGGTGGCTTCGATCTTGGATGGGCTAAAAAAATCAATTAAAAATCAGATAATTAGAAATCCTGCTGCATGTCCATGACATCTTGAACGGACTCTTAACACTAAATGCTAGTGTCTCGTAACGGCCTCAATACGCTAGCATTATGAGATACAATAAGGGACCCGGTCTTGGCCAGCACATCACAACCCCACTACCCTGATGACGCCCTCCTGCCGGGCGTTGATCTGAATGGCTATATCATCAAAAAAGTCCTGGGTCGGGGCGCCTTCGGCATTACGTATCTTGCCGAGGAAAGCCATCTGGAGCGGCTGGTCGCCATCAAGGAATATCTGCCGGAGGTCGCCGCGGTACGTGACCGGGACAGCCAGGTACACGCCCGCTCCGGAGAACAGGGACGTTTGTTCCGCTACGGGCTGGAAAATTTTCTGGCCGAGGCGAAAACCCTGGTCAAGTTCAACAACCCCAATATCGTCCGCGTACTGACTTATTTCCCCCATCACGGCACGGCTTATCTGGTGATGGAATACGAAGTCGGCATGGATTTGAACCACTTTCTGCAAAAAAATCCGCAACCACCCGAAGACGCCCTGATCCGGATTTTTTCGCCGATCAACAAAGGTCTCGCCGCGGTTCACGCCAGTGGCTATATTCATCGCGACATCAAGGCCGACAATATTTATATCCGCGAAGATGAAAGTCCGGTGCTGCTGGATTTCGGCGCGGCGCGCAGCGTACTCAGCAACGATCTGAACCAGTTGACCCGCATTCTGACTATCGGCTACGCCCCCTACGAACAGGACAACCCGACCTGGGCCGAGCAAGGTCCCTGGACCGATATCTACGCTCTTGGAGCAACCTTGTATTATTGCGTAACCGGCAGACGTCCGGTCAGCGCGACGGAGCGGGCCGGCGCGATTATCAGCAATCAAAAAGACCCGTTGTACTCGGCCCTCTCACTCAAACCGCCCGGCTACAGCCTGCATTTTCTAGCCGCTATCGACAAGGCCCTGCGGTTCAGACCGGAAGAAAGGCCGCAATCGATCGGGGAATGGGACGCCATGCTGAACAATGCCTCAGCCGATGCGGCCACGATCATCTCTCTATCTGAAGGCGATAAAACCGAAGCGCCGGATATGACTGTCATTCGGCGCAACGACGGCAAACAAGCACCGACCGTCGCGACAGCACAGCCCTTGGTAACATCAGCCAGAAAATCCAGGGCCGGCACCGGCTTGGTACTGACCGGCCTGCTACTCGCAGGAACCGGCGCCGGTGCATTTCTGTTGTTAAATCTTCCCGGCAATCCGGACATCGCAGCGATTACGGAACAGGAACAGGAACAGGAACAGGAACAGGAACAGGCAGAGTCGGCACCGGTCACAACAACGACCGATGCCACGGCGGATGATGGCAAAGCTAGTGTCGAAGATCAGATCGCAACCCGGCAGTCCGAGCCTCTGCGGGAAGCTCCCTTGACGACAACAGCGACGCATGAGTCGACAGAAAAAACCGACAAACCCGTCGCTATGATCGACACAGCGGAGCCCCCGCCCGTCCCTACACAGGAAAAAACCAACGGCGAACTCGAACAATCGAAAAGCCTGGTTTTGTCGACAATGGTGCTGGCAAAAACAGCCTGCTGGCATTATGCACGCGGTCAGAAAATCACCGAGCTTATCGACAAGATCAAAGCCCTGCCGGAAACCAGCGACCGGACAAAGTTCATCGTCGATCAAAACCGCAAATTAAACGAGGCGCAATCCGGCTTTGAAAGCAATTTTGCACAATATAACGAGTCTCTAGAAAAACTGCGCGGCTACGACAAGAATACCGTCGAGTCCGCCATACAGGCTTTTTTCCAACAACCACAGTACGAAAACGACCAGACCTACCGCAAACTCGGCGACACCCTGCTCAAACACACACACGCTGAAACCAACAATCAGCAGACTCTGAAGAGCGATCTGATGACGATCAGTACCTCAGGCGTTTTTTCAGAGTCCTGAGCAAATGGAGATAGACATGTCAAACAAGACAAAATCATTTATTACAACTCTGGCTATTTTGGTGATCTTATCGGCTTGTGCCAAAGACATGAAGCAGTCCGACAAGCTGACCATACAGGGTTGCACAGTTGGCGGATTCGGCGCCGGCGCCCTCGCTTTTATCAAATACTCGGGACAAAAAGACGCCAAGGAAAAGATCGCGATTTCCAGCATGCTCGGTTGTATTGCCGGCACGGTGGTCGGTTATCACATCGGTAAAAGGACGGAACACTATACCAATGCTCAGCAAGCCGCCGATGAGGAAATCGCTTTTAACCGCAACAGCACCAAAGAACTGAAAAAATACAACCAGCAACTGGCGACAAACATCAGCGACTACGAACAGCAGATATCCATGATCAGGGATTCAAAGGAATCTGCCGCCGACAAGAAAAAGAACCTGCAGGAAACCAAGTCGATTATTGCAAAACAGCGTAACAAGGCCCAAACCGCCCTGGCCGATGTCGAAGCGGAACTGCTCGCGGCACAGAACCAGTACGCACAATACAAGGACAGTACGCCGCCGGAAACATCCACCGACTGGAGACAGGAACTGGCCGCCCTGCAACAGGAAAAGGAGATCCTCTCCAGCCATGTTTCGACACTCAACGCAATGGATGCCAGTATTTAGGAACAGCCATGAACCTTCATGATCAGAAAAAAAACTGGCAGGCAGTGGCTGTCGCGCTGATGCTCGCACAACTTCAGGCCTGCTGCTCACCGGACGTCAAACCTGGCGAGGCAAATATCTTTCAGGCGGCCTGCGGCGTCTCGTCGGGACAATACCAGCAGGATCTCGACAAGAAACAGGCCGAAGCGGACCGCTCGCGGAGCGAATTACAAGCCGAGCAGGGCCGTTCCGACGATTTGCAGGACGACCTCGCAGTCGCGCGTTTCCGCCGCCAGCAGGCCGAGACCGAGCTGCTTGAGATGGAGCAACAGAACCACCTGCTCGAACAGGAAATCAGGCAGATGAGCGCGACAACCGAGCAGGATAAACAAACGCGGCAACAGAAGCTCGCCGAGCTGGAAAAACTCAACACTGAAATCGCCGTACTCAAGGCGAATCTGCGAAACGAACCGGACAATCCGCAATACCTGGACGAACTCGATGCGCTCAAAAAAGAAGTTGAAACCCTGCGCATGATCGTACTGGAGCAATAACGATTCGTCTTCTGCTCGGCGCCGCAAGCCTTCTGGCCGTACTTGCGGGTGCCTTGCTGTTTTTCAGCGCAGCATCCGATCCTCAATCGCCGCAAAACCCGCCGGCGGTATCCGCCACGGAGGTGTCACCCGCTTCCGCGTCACAACCGCCACCACCTGCCAACCTAATCGCAGATCAACAGGCAGCTGGCGAAAACGCTGCAACCGAAGGGGCCGGCAACCCTGAAATCGCCGGCCTGATCAGCCGTCACCACTACAAGAGTCCGGATTATAAAACAGTCCTGAAGAAAACCATTTCCGCCGAGATTTTGAAACACTACCTGGCCGATCTCGACCCCTATTCACGCCTGATTTCCGCCGAGCAGGTCCGCTTTAACGAAAACCGCGCAAAATACCGGCGTATCGGGCCAGGCCTGGATTATTTGATCGACAGGGACAAAGTTCTCGGCGTGCCTGTTTTCGATGGACCACTGTATAAACAAGGTCTAAAGAACGCCATTCGGATCGAGCACATCAACGATCAGGTTATTGACTATGATGAGTTCGACAGTTACCGGTTTTTGGATGACTTCAGCGAAGGCGACAGGGTTATCATCAGTTACAGGCACAATGACACAGCAGCACTTGAGACGCTCAGCCTGCAGGCGGCCAGCTATCAATACGAACCCGCCCGCTTCTACCGGCTTGGCAAAACCGCGGTACTGGAAATACGGCGCTTCCGAACCGGTAAAAACCGGCTTATCCGCGACGCTCTGCAAAACGCCGCCGACGCCGAACGGCTGGTGCTGGATCTGCGCTTCAGTCCGGGTGGCGATATCTACGCCATGACCGACTGGTTGTCCTTGTTTTTACCGGAAGGCATGGAAGTCGCACGCCTGCGCAGGCAAAACGACCTTGCGCCGCTGGTTTTGAAAACGCTGTCCGGCCGGGTCAACCTGCCGGTGCCGGTCGTGATTCTGGTCAGCAGATTCACCGCAAGCTCTGCGGAAATCTTCGCCCGCGTGCTGGCGGCCTCCCTGCCGTCGGCATTGACGATTGGCGAACACACCAGAGGCAAGTGTCTTGCACAAAATACCTTCCGGCTGAGCAACGGTGACTCGCTGTCGCTATCGACCTATGAAGTCGAGCTGGCCGGCGGCCTCTGCAACAATACAAGCCTGCAGCCGAATGTGGAGATCCCCGGTGTGGAGTACAGCAATCTCGCCGATCTGCTGGATAAATTCTGACCCTGCCCAGATGCCAGTCTAGCTTCCTGAATCATGGCGTTTCGCAAGCCGGAAGGTCAGCATGCTCAACAGACCACAGGCGGTCATCAGCAGGAACAGACGGACCTGGCCGTCGTTCTGCACAAACCCGATGATAAACGTCAGCATGGACGCCATACCGATTTGCAGGGCGCCGGCGATACCGGAGGCGGCCCCGGACATCGACGGCCGCACGCTGAGCGCTCCTGAGGTTGCGCTGGGCAACACCAGACCGTTGGACAGGGTAATCAGCAGCATCGGCAGGCTCATCGCCAAAGGATGCATGACGCCATGAAAGAACCACAGCAGCGACAAACCCAGTGCTGAACAAACCAGTCCGGCGGACATCAGGCGGTTGGTGCCGACGTGCACCGCGAAGCGGCCGGATATGAAATTACCCATCGCGTAACCGATCGCGTTGAGCGTGAAATATAAGCCCATTTGCGAGGGCGGCGTGTTCATCAAATGCGTGAAAATATAGGGCGCGCCGCCAAGAAATAAAAAAAACATGCCCGAGGCAAAGGCAATCGTCAAGGCATAGCCGGTAAAAGCCGGCTCCTTGATCAGGGTAAGCGCGCTGCTTCGCAGGCCGGGCCGAACCGATTCCGGCTCATGGGGCTTGCGCGTCTCGTGCTGGAAAAAATAAACCAGTACGAGTATGACAAGCGCCAGTATCAAGGTCGTCCAGAAAATAAACCGCCAGGAGGCAAACTGCGTCAGAAAGCCTCCGATCACCGGCCCCAGCATCGGCGAGATCACCATCGCCATAGTGATGTAGCCAATCACACTGGCGGATTTTTCCCGATCAAAGACATCTCTGACGATCACTCGCGACAAGCTGATACCCACCGAGCCGCCCAGTCCCTGCACGACACGCCCCAGTAACAGGGTTCCGGTATCGGAAGCCAGTGCGCAAATCATCGAGCCGACAATAAAGATCACGAAACCCGCCAGCATCACCGGTCTTCGTCCGTAAACGTCCGACAGCGAGCCGAGAAACAACTGGGAAACCGCCGTTGACAACAGGTACAAGGTCAGCACAAGTTGAGCGACACCATAGCTTGAACCAAGGTCCCGCATCAGCTCGGTGGTCGCGGGCAAGGTGATATTCATCCCCAGTGGTCCGACTCCGGCAACCAGAATCAACAACCAGACCGGCGGCAAGGCCTGTCGATAGGCTAGCCGTGCCTGCATGGACGCTCACCCCGCCGGAATATTGAAATCACACACTTGATACCCATATTTCTCATGAATGAGTGGAGGACGTCTCAGTGAACGAAACGGCTAAAAATATCGTGGTAAAAGATGATTTATGGAAACGCGCGCTTTATATCGTACTTTTTCTGTTTATCAACAGCCTGCTCAAAACTATTGTGCTGGCAGCGTCCATCACGCAGTTTTTATTTCTTGCCATCAAGGGTGAATCGAACCGGTTTATCGCCGATTTCAGCCAGGGGCTCAGTAATTACAGCTACCGGCTTACCCGCTATGTCACCTGTCTGAGTGATGACAAGCCGTTTCCGTTTTCCCCATGGGATGACAGAGAGCCGCGGTCACGGTAAACGCGTATTCGATCAGGATATGTTCTGATACTCAAGTATTTTCAGTATGAAATTTTGTGATGACAGGTTCGTTCCTGCAGCCTGCCATCACACACTCTCAGATCGGTTTTGCCGCAAACCCGTCAGCATCGAATAAAACCCCGTCCAAGTTTTTCTCTCCGTTGCTTTTTGACCGGCAAACCATTTGCAGTCTGCCGGCAAAACAGGCCGGATTTTTATTTCGGGAAACAGTGATTTAATGCTATCCTAGGCGCGGATTATCCCGCCCCCTGTTGCCCGACACGGAAGTGATCATGACGCGTTTCTTCCTCAGCTTAATCCTGCTTTTCGGTCTGATCGCCTGTAGTGGCGGAAACACCGGAATGACCGCCAGCGACGCGGGCCTGATCGATACCTACACGACCGGCACCGATCAAGCCACCACGGACGAACTGTTGAACACCGGAACATCCGCCGGCAATCCGCATGATGATACGGCCCGTCAGTTACAGATTTGCGCCACCCGCCTGGGCCGTAAACCCGCTGAGCTGGACCGGGAAATACAAACACTCATTCGAAAGGAACGCTATATCATCAGCACCGACGCCGCCGGCACGGATGGCATCAACATCACCTGGGATCACAGCAGCGCCGATGTGATCTGCACCAGCCCGCCCGCGGAGGCCGGCGGACTGAATCTTGTCCAGAAGATTAATACAGGCCAGATACTCTACGGCAGCAGCGGCAGCGAATACATCAGCGTATTAAACGGCGGCATCGTATTTGCCGGTGACGGCCGTGATATCGTCGCAACGCTGGATAAAGGCGTGTTCTATGGCGAAGATGGCAACGACCTGGTTGCTTCACCACTCGATCACGGCTTGTATAACGACTGGACTTTCGCGCCATTCGACTCCGCCGGTCTGCGTAACGGCCTGTTCGTCGGTGGCAAGGGCGATGACCATATCAGCCTGATGAGCGGTGGCGAATTTCACGGCTCAGATGGTCAGGACAGTGTTTATCAACTGCGGGCCGGCACCTTCTATGGAGGCAAGGATCAGGACTCGATATCCGACCCTGTAGCCGGCGAGCCCGGCACCATGAGTGGCGGCCTTTTTTACGGCGAGGCCGGTAATGACTGGGTCGATAATCTTTCCGGCGGCAGCTTTAAAGGCGGCGCCGATGACGACCTCGTGCATAAAATAAGCTCGGCAAGCTTTGAGGGCATGCAGGGCAAGGATACCGTCTACGCGCTCGGAACCGATGGCGTCTTTACCGGCGGCAGCGGCGCCGATACCGTGGACAGCATGTCCGATGGCACTTACGATGGCGGTGAGGATATCGACAGGCTGGAGGTTTATGCCGAAGGCAGCGTCATCAATGTCGAATCCGTTCCAGCCTGTCTGCAGGACGTAACAAACCGTTCCAAATGCCTGGTACTCGCACACAACCCTGATTGAAGCGGAACCCGGCAAGCCGTGTCAGCACGACGACAGCGGAAGCGGATACCCGCAAGCCGACAGCATCACTGCCCGCTGCAGGCGAACTCTTCCAGGGTCTTCTCCAGCGCGGCGACACCGGCCGGCACATCCACCGGAC
>JAGRHW010000310.1 GCA_020444765.1 Gammaproteobacteria bacterium
TGATTTACCTGTCGCTTGCGGTCTTTGGGCTGGCCGTTATCGCCAAGACATTCGCGCTGGTCTTTGTCGTAATCAAGTGGTTCTCGATCCTTTTTCTGTGCTATCTGGCCTGGCAATTCTGGACTGCCAGTCATCAGGACTTGACAATGAACACGCCGGAAAAACGCAGACTTTTTCCGGCGCTGATTTCAGGTCTGACATTGACACTTGGCAACCCCAAGACCATCGCTTTCTATCTGGCTTTGTTGCCGCTGGTTATCGACCTGGAAAAAGTCGCCTTCGCCACCTGGCTGTATGTGCTGGCGCCATTGACGGTTCTGGTTCTACTGGCCGTAGGCGGGGTCTATATCGTTGGCGCAATCAGTGTGCGGCGGTTTTTATCAAGTCACAAAGCCCAGAAAACCATGCACAGAACCGCGGCTATCGCAATGGCTGGTGCGGCAGGCACGATGGCGGCTCGCGGGCTGTAAGTCGTTGAAACAATGATGGTTCTCTTGTATTGGTCTACACTTGATTGCGCATAATCTATATTATGTTAAATTGACCGTCCGCTGTAGATCATGTCCCACCAAGCACGGAAGTTGTGCTGCTGAATACCCCTTCCTCGCTATTTCTCAACGGAAAGTATTGATGATACTTTTATCAATTACGGTTATTTATACGTGTTTACAATCGCTTAAATGACCGTATAAACTATGAGATAAGGATGATCAATGTACCTGATAAATGAGGGACGTTTGAACCACGGTTAGTTGTTGACTGGCTCAAATGAACAATTCAATTACGAAGGCTCTGCTGAATAAGCGGCTTTCGGTAAATTTATGTTCAACGGAACGATGACCAGAAATACTGAAACAGATACGACACACCCTTGTTCGCCAGAGATAGCTCTGCGCCTTGCCTTGTTTTCCAACCAAGACACCGAAATCAAACATTGGCTGAAAGAAGCCGGCCATGAGTGCCAGACCTTCACCAACTGTCAGCAATTGCAGCGCTGGTGTAATAGCGTCACTTACGACATTGTATTAATGGATATTACAGAACGCGATGACGAGTACTGTAAAGCGGCGCTGAAAGCCTTCCGCATATCTGCCAGCTCTGATTCGCCGGTCCTGGTGCTGGCTGTGTGCAAATCCGAGTCCAGTATCGTCAACGCTATCGAAGCCGGTGCTACTGATTTTCTGGCAAAACCGGTCAACCGCCTTGAACTCCTGGCACGTCTACGTTGTCTGGTGCATAAAACCTCACGTAATAAAGTTACAAGCATTGAGGATTACTCACCTTATGTCTTCGATATCGCCTCGCGGCAATTGTATATCGACGGTAAACTCGTCGAACTCACCATGCGTGAGTTCAATCTTGCATTATATCTGTTTCAACATCTGGGCAAGATCGTTCTGCGAAAAGAAATGCTTGCCAATATCTGGGGTATTGCCAACGAAATAGATACCCGTCGTGTCGACACCTATATCAGCCGGATTCGTACAAAACTGGGCCTTAATGAGGAAACCAGTGACTGGCGCATCAACTCGATTTACCAAAAAGGCTATATTCTGGAATACAGGCCTGGAGACAACTCAACCAAGCATCTGAACGCAAGACGTTTGTCAGTCTCCTGAGTTACTGGGGACACCCTTTCCTTATATAGTGATATCGGCTCGGCAGTGAATCTATTTAGCACCGTTGCTGGATTCCCGCTTTCGCGGGAATAACGCAGGAATTTCGCTCGCGATGACTATTGCATCAAACCAGGAGCCAAGCTTTTAAAAACCCATTGCCGATGATGTGCTGTTTCGCGGATCAGCGGCACCGAGAAACAAGGCTTCATCAATCAAAATACTCTGAATCGCGCCCATTGCCGACTTTTGTACGACGCTGTGCCCCATGGATTCAAGCAGGGTAATCGTGTCGGCACTGATGCCCTCTTCTATACGGATTTCGTCAGGCAGCCACTGGTGGTGAACCCGCGGCGCACTGACTGCTGACTGGATATTCAGTCCATGATCGATCACATTGAGCAGGACTTGCAGTGTGGTGGTAATGATGCGTGAGCCACCGGGGCTGCCGGTAATCATGTAATTTTTGCCGTCCTTCTTGACGATGGTCGGCGACATGGAACTCAGCATACGCTTGTTGGGTTCAATTTTGTTCGCCGTGCCGCCGAGCAGCCCGTAAGCATTCGGCACGCCGGGTTTGGCGCTGAAATCGTCCATCTCGTTATTCAGCAGAAAGCCGGCACCCGGCACGACGATACCCGAACCATAGCTGAAATTGATGGTATAGGTATTGGAGACGGCGTTGCCGAATTTGTCGGCAATCGAAAAATGCGTGGTTTCGTTACTTTCGAAGCCTTCGAGATTACCGGGTTTGATATCGGCGCTCGGCCTGGCCTTGTCGGGATCGATATGCTTGCGGATTTCCTCTGCATAAGCTTTCGAGGTCAGCGCCTCGAGCGGTACGTCGATAAAGTCCGAATCACCGAGATACTCGGAGCGGTCGGCATAGGCGACTTTCATCGCCTCCGCCATCAGATGAATGGTCTTCGCGGAATTATGACCGGAATCGCCAATCGGATAGCCTTCGAGTGTATTGAGTATCTGGATGATATGCGTGCCCCCGGAACTCGGTGGCGACATCGAGTAAACATCATAACCGCGATAGTTGCCGTGAATCGGTTTGCGGATGACCGGTTGATAGTTTTTCAGATCCTCTTCGGTAATCAGGCCGCCATGCGCCTTCATGTCCTCGACGATCAGGCGGGCTGTTTCGCCTTCGTAAAACCCCTTCACACCCTCCTTTGAAATCCGTCGGAGCGTCGCAGCCAGCTCCTTTTGCACGAATACTTCGCCGGGTTCATAGGCGGAGCCGCCCTCTTTGTAAAAATGCCGGGTGCTCGACGGCCATTTTTTCAGGCGCTGCTCAGCGCTTTTGGTGCCTTCGGTAAAACGCGGCGGTACCGGAAAACCGTTTTCCGCAAGCTCTATCGCTGGCGCCAGTGCATCCTGAAGGCTTATCGTGCCGTATTTTTCCAGGGCCAGTGCCAAGCCCGCCACGGTACCCGGAACGCCTGCCGAGAGATGCGAAAAACGGCTGCGTTCTTCAACGACATCGCCGTTTTCATCCTGAAAGAGCTTTTCAAAAGCACCTGCCGGAGCCTTTTCCCGGTAGTCGATAGCAACGACTTCACCGGTCTTTTCCGACGAGACGAGCATAAAGCCGCCACCACCGATATTACCCGAGCGTGGCTGTGTCACCGCCAGCACAAAACCGGCTGTCACGGCTGCATCGATAGCGTTACCGCCCTCCTTCAAGACATCCAGCGCGATGCGCGTGGCCTCATGATGACTGGTTGCAACCATCCCTTGACGGCCTTCGGCCGGGTGCATGCGCTGTCCTTCGAGAATGGCTTCGGCGGCGTTGCCGGTGCTGCCGAGCATCAGTACCCAGAGAACGCCAAGGACAACTGTGAAAAAACGCGTTGAGTAAAGCCGGAAAATAGTATGCATTATTATTGATCCTCACGAAGTCAGATACGATGTGATCTTCGTTGCTTGTTAAAACAGGATAAACCGAAGCAATCCTGTCCGTTCAGGTGTGAAAACCTCAAGGTCAGGAAAAACTTGATTCACTATACACGTTTTGCAGACTCAGAAAACCCGCTTCGGCCAGGGAAATGTCATCCTCAAACGTGCATGTAGGGAAACGTCGTCTTCGAATGATTTGGTTGAGGGAGTGTCGTCCCTGAGTGTTTCTATCGGGGATATATGTTCTTCGTTGGCCAGTCTGCTGCTGGATTCCCGATCAGGTCGGGAATGACATTCTGGAGGGTCATTCCCGAGAGTTTCTGTCGGGGAGCCACTCAAAGCTTGCCAAGTCCCCAGACTTCGACGCTTCTTCCGGCTATGGGTATAGTTTCGCCGCTGTTTTTTAAATGGGCGCCCTCTCCCTCTTCCGGTCGTGAAGTACTGATCAGGAATCTCCATTTGGAATGTCCGGCGATTTCCGGAAGCTTGAAATGCAAGTCTGGTTCTCCAGAGTGAAAAATCAGCAGCAGGGTTTGAGTGGCGTCGGTTGCGTTTGCGGTTTCCGAATGAATTCTGTCTGACAATAAAACACCCAAGCATTTTTCCGACGGATCTTTCCACTGTGCTTCGAGCATGATCTGGCCGTGTGGGCTGATCCAGCAGATATCCAGCAGCTCGCTGTCTTCGCCGATTTTTGAGCCATGTACGAAGTCTGATCGATGCAACACGGGATAACGCCGGCGCAAGGCGGTCAGGCGTGCAACAAAGCGGCTCAGCGCCAGGCCTTCCTTGGGTATTTTTTTCCAGTCCAACCAGTTCAGTTCGTTGTCCTGGCAATAGGCATTGTTATTGCCGTCCTTGGTGTGCCCTATTTCATCGCCGGCCAGCAGCATCGGAGTGCCTTGCGACAGCATCAGCGTCGCAACAAAATTGCGCATTTGTCGCCAACGCAGGCTTGTAATACCCGGGTCGTTGGTTTCTCCCTCCACACCATAGTTCTCACTAAAATTGGTGTGGTGACCGTCGCGGTTGTCCTCGCCGTTTGCCAGGTTGTGCTTATCACGGTAGCTGACCAGAT
>JAGRHW010000311.1 GCA_020444765.1 Gammaproteobacteria bacterium
CTGCCAGTAACGCTGACGAATCGTCGACACTGTGCTGGTTTTTGAGGCGATCTTGATTTCCTGCGGATTATGCAGATGTTTGCGCGCAACCTTGCGGATGACGTCCGGCATGGTTGCCGAAAACAAGGCGGTCTGGTGGTTTTGAGGTGTCTGTTCGAGAATCCATTCGACGTCGTCGATGAAGCCCATGCGCAGCATTTCGTCCGCTTCGTCGAGTACCAGGGCGCTGAGGTTTTGCAGCTTCAGCGTGCCTTTGCGGATATGGTCCATTACCCGGCCCGGTGTGCCGACTACCACCTGTGCGCCCTGACGCAGTTGCTTGAGCTGGCTGCCGTAGCCCTGGCCGCCGTAAATCGGCAGGACATGAAAACCCTTCAAGTAATGCGCGTAGCTCTGAAACGCTTCGGCGACCTGAATCGCCAGCTCTCGTGTCGGCGTCAGGACCAGGACCTGCGTATCGCGGCTTTCCAGATCGAGACGCGACAGCAAGGGCAGGGCAAACGCCGCGGTTTTGCCGGTGCCGGTCTGCGCCTGACCCAGTAAATCATGACCTTCCAGCAACAAGGGAATGCTTTCGGACTGTATTGGTGAGGGTTGCTCGTAACCGAGTTCTTCCACGGCTTTGAGGACGGCGGGCAACAGGCCGAGTGATTTGAAGGAACTGTGGAGCGGGGGCGAGGACATTGAGGGAAACCCTGATCAAGACGAAACCGCGTATTCTACCTGAAATTGCGATACGCCACAGGGCAAAACCCGTGAAAAACCGACCAGTCGAGGTCCGCGGCATGACGACCTGGTTAGCCGGCAACGCAGAGCCCGCAATTGTGTTTGACAGTTGCCGGGGACAGTCAATAATCTCAAGGCCCGCCTGAAGTCCCTGAGCCTGGTCGACCGTGCTGAATGCGCGGTGACGAAGGAAATCCCGGGCGGGCTCTTAGAAGAAAAAACCGGAGTCGTCGTGAGCATTCACTATTTGATAAAACCCGTAAACCCCAACGCCCATTTGTTCGAAGTCCGGCTATCGGTCGATGAGCCGAGTGAGGCCGGCCATATTGTCAGTTTGCCGAACTGGATTCCCGGCAGTTATATGATTCGCGATTTTTCCCGCAATATCGTCTGGATTCGCGCCACATCGGCCGGTCAGGACATCCCCTTGCAAAAACTCGACAAGAGCCGCTGGCAGGCGCCGCCGGTCAGTGCTGCGCTGGAAATTGTCTACGAAGTCTATGCCTGGGATCTTTCGGTGCGTGCGGCGCACCTGGACGCCGGTCACGGATTTTTTAACGGCACCAGCGTGTTTCTGTGTGTCGATGGGGCTGAGGACAAGGCCGTCGATATCAGAATCCTGCCACCGGACGGCGAGTCGTTCGACGACTGGCGGCTGGCCAGCAGCCTGACGCAGACCAATGTCGACGCCAGGGGTTTCGGCGATTATCGTGCCGAAAGTTACGACGAGTTGATCGACCATCCGGTGGAGATGGGCACGTTTACGCGGGTCGGTTTCGAAGCCTGTGGCGTGCCGCATGAAGTGATATTGACCGGGCGTTTCGAGGCCGATCTGGAGCGACTGGCCGCCGATCTGAAAACCATTTGCGAATACCACATCAATTTTTTTGCAAGTCCGGCGCCGATGGAAAAATACCTGTTTCTGGTTATGGTGGTCGGCGAAGGTTATGGTGGACTCGAGCACCGCGCCTCGACCAGTCTGCTGGTTTCCCGCAAAAATCTGCCGGCGCCGGGGCTTGCTGAAATCAACGACGATTATCTGGAGTTTCTCGGGCTTTGCAGTCACGAGTATTTTCATACCTGGAACGTCAAGCGAATCAAGCCGGCCGTCTTTATTCCCTACCGTCTGCAGCGCGAAAGTTATACAAGTCTGCTGTGGGCATTCGAGGGTATTACCTCTTATTACGACGACCTCGCGCTGGTGCGCAGCGGCCTGATTGAGCAGAAAACCTATCTCAAGTTGCTCGGCAAGATGATCACACGGGTTTATCGTGGCAGTGGGCGACTCAAGCAATCAGTCGCCGACTCCAGCTTTGATGCCTGGACGAAATTCTATAAACAGGATGAGAACTCACCGAATGCAGTTGTCAGTTACTATGCAAAAGGTGCCGTGGTTGCCTTGTTGCTGGACTGCGAAATGCGCAAAAGATCGGCTGGAAATGTTTGCCTGGACGACTTGATGTTACGCCTCTGGAATGACTGGCGGGAGTCCGGTGGGAAAGGCGTGGACGATGCCGGGATCGAGGAACTTGTGAGCGAACTGACCGGTGAATCCTTGCGGGATTTTTTCGACCGGGCAGTTCGCTCCACTGAAGACTTGCCGCTGACCGAAGCGCTCAAGGTGCTCGGTGTACAGGACAACTGGCGGGCAGCTTTATCGAGAACGGATGCTGGCGGAACTGCAAAAAAAAAAAAAAAACAGCAGTTGACGCTTGGTCTGAAATGCAAGCCGCACCCGAAAGGCTTTGAAGTGACGCATGTTCTGGACGGCGGCGCGGCACAGGCCGGTGGACTGGCCGCCGGCGATCAGGTGATCGCACTCGATGGCTACGCAACCGATCCGGCCGAAATGGATGCGATTCTTTCGCGCAGGAATGACGGTGACGAGCTTGCGGTAAATTATTTCCGGCATGGCGAGTTGCGAAAAACATCCCTGCGGATCAAGGTCGCGCCTAAAGACACCTGCTGGCTGAGCGTGCTGGATAACGGGCAGGCTCTTTGTGATGACTGGCTGTCCGGCAGGAAGCGACGGTAAATGCGGGCGTTTCAGCCCATACCCGATAGTCTGGATGTTGGGGAAATTCGTCGAATAGCCGGGCTGCATGGTGCCAGTGAACTCACGCTGGAGGTTTATTCCGAGCTGCCGTCGACCAGTCGCCTGCTGATGGAAAAGTGCAGCGCTGGAGAACAGGTCGCACCGTTCGTGATTATCGCCGACTGGCAAACCGGCGGTGTTGGCCGGCGTGGCAAGTCCTGGCTGTCTGTGCCGGGCAATATCAGTTTTTCCGTGCTCGATCATTTCGATTTGCCGGTCGCGCGCCTGATGGCGGTCAGTCTGGTGACCGGTGTCACTGTCGCTACGGTGCTGCGTGAGCTGGCAGGCATCGACTGCCGTCTCAAATGGCCGAACGATGTCATTGTCGATAACTCAAAACTTGCCGGCCTCCTGATCGAAGTGCCGAAAAGTACCGCGGAATTTTCCAAGGTGGTGACAGGTATAGGAATAAACTACAAGCTGCCGGACGGCGTCGGGGCTGTCGGACAGGCGGTGACCTCAATCGCCGGGCTTTGTGAAAAGCCACCGTCACGTAATGACATCATCGGTAATATTCTGGGGCGGTTGCAAAAAAATTATCAGGATTACCAGCAGAACGGCTTGAGAAATTTCGTGCAGCAATGGCACGAACTGGATTATCTTTATGACAAGCCGGTCAGGATCATCCAGGGCGATTCGCAGCTCGAAGGCGTTGCGCGGGGCGTCTCGGAAAACGGCGAACTGCTGGTGTGGATCGATGATAAGCTGCGTTCTTTCCATTCCGGCGAGGTATCGGTCAGGCGGCGATGAATTTGTTAATCGATATCGGCAATACCCGCATCAAAAGTGCGCTGGATGACGGTGCTCAGCTCACACCTGTGCGGAGTGCTCTCTGGCGACAAACCGATCTGCCGGCACTGTTCGATTCGCTTTGGGGGCGGCTCGATCCGCAACGCGTCGTCGTCAGCAATGTTGCCGGAAGCCTTATCGAGCAAAGCCTGCGTGACTGGTCCGGCAAGGCATTCGGGCATTTACCGGAGTTTGTCAAAACCGCCAAAAAATCAGGTCCGCTGGTCTGCGCCTATCCTGACCCGACGCAACTCGGCATAGACCGCTGGGTGGCGTTGCAGGCGGCGATAACGTTGAGCCCTGCCGGCGTGGTGGTGATCGACTGCGGCACAGCCACCACGGTTGATCTGGTCACTGCCGACCGCGTGCATCGCGGCGGCGCCATCCTGCCCGGAATTCACACCATGCGACGCGCGCTCGCCGGCGGTACCGCCAACCTCGATGTGGACGGCGGAAATACCATCGCTTTCGCCAACAATACCCGTGACGGCATAGCCGGCGGCACCGCCTACGCACTGGCCGGTGCGATCGACCGGCTGGTGAATGAAGGGCTGCAGATATTCGACGAGGCGTTTTTCAATGTGCTGACCGGTGGTGAGGCGGAGCAGGTAAGACCGCTGTTGAAAACCCAGACCACCTTGGAACCGGATCTTGTTCTGCTTGGCCTGGCCGAGATTACGAAAAGAAATTGATCGTTTTCGGTGATTTAGGATTGATTTGCCGCGACGGATTTTCTAGAATCCACACTCTCAAAAAATCAGTGCCGGTATAGCTCAGCTGGTAGAGCAACTGACTTGTAATCAGTAGGTCCCGGGTTCGACTCCTGGTGCCGGCACCATACAAATCAAAGGGTTACGCGAAAGCGTAGCCCTTTTTTGTTGCCTCGCGTTTTACCTTTTTGCTGTTTTGGTCCCTGCTCCGACCCAACACATCTAAGGCACGCCTGAAGACAATAAAAAACCGGCAGCCAAGGCTGCCGGTTT
>JAGRHW010000312.1 GCA_020444765.1 Gammaproteobacteria bacterium
CCGTCGTCGACAATCGTGCATTCCTCGCTGGCGACTTTCTGCCCCTGCAAACCGGAAAACGCCGAGGTGCCCTTGCGGTTGAAATCGCCTTCCAGCCCGTGGCCGATCGCCTCGTGCAACAGCACGCCCGGCCAGCCCGGCCCTAGCACGACATTCATCGTACCGGCCGGCGCCTCGACGGCTTCGAGATTGACCAGCGCCTGGCGGACCGCTTCCCGGGCAAATTCGGCAGCGCGGTCATTGTCGATCAATTCGCGCACCGAGTAACGACCACCGCCGCCCGAGCCGGCCTGTTCGCGTTTGCCCTTGTCCTCGACGACGACACTAACGTTAAAACGCACCAGGGGCCGGATGTCCGCCGCGAAAGTCCCGTCGGTCGCCATGACCAGAACCGTCTCGTGCGTGGCCGACAGACTGGCAATAACCTGGGTAACGCGCGGATCGGCGGCCCGGGCAATCTCGTCGGCGCGTTTCAGCAGTGCGATTTTTTCGAACTCCTGTATGCCGCTGAACGGATTTTTCGATTCATACAAACCCGGCAGAGCATGCCCTTTCCAGACCTGTACTTCGCCGTTCTGCCCGCTACGGGCGATGGAACGCGCTGCCTGACTGGCCTCCAGCAAGGCGTCGAAGCGGATATCGTCGGAGTAGGAAAAGCCGGTCTTTTCACCGCTGACGGCGCGCACGCCGACACCGCTGTCGATGGAAAAACTGCCGTCCTTGATGATGCTGTCCTCCAGCATCCAGGACTCGTGATGCGACTGTTCGAAATACAGCTCGCCGAAATCTATCCGGTGCGTCATCATGCCGGAGAGCGCCTGCTCAAGCTCCGACATCATCAGTTCGTTACGCTCCAGAAGCTGAAATCTGGCCTGATCAAGAATATTCGGCGTGGTGGTGTCCTGCATAGCCTGGCAAAAAGTCCGCTGATTTTAGTAATGGGTTTGGACGCTAACGATACACGAGCCGACCGCTAAAGTCCTGTCGCCCGCCCGGAAAACTAGCCCCGGCTGTTGTCGCCTGGCAGCGTGCATTGCAGTACGCGATGATCAACCGCGGGAAATTTCCGCCGCAGATGGCGAAGCCCTTTGACGTCTATCTTCGCCAGCGTAAAGCCCGAGCCGAGCGGCAAATCGGCGCTGATGATCGTCCCCCAGGGATTGACGATCATCGAACTTCCGTAGGTTTCCCGGCCATTGACATGAAAACCACCCTGCGCCGCCGCGATAACATAAGCGCTGTTCTCGATCGCCCGCGCCCTGACCAGGATATCCCAGTGGGCAAAGCCGGTGGTTTTGGTAAAAGCGCTGGGAACCACGGCGATCTCCATCCCTTCGGCCAGCATGGCCCGATACAGTTCGGGAAAGCGCAAGTCGTAACAGACGCTGAGACCAAGCCGGCCGAACGGTGAATCTATCACCACGATGCGGTTACCGGGCGCGGTCGTTGCCGATTCGTTGTAACGCTCATTGGTGGTTTCGATAGCGACGTCGAACAGGTGGATTTTGTCATAGCGCGCTACCTGCCGCCCCTTCGAGTCATACACCAGACAGGTCTGCGCGGCCCGGCCGCTATCGGTGGTCGCCAGCGGCACGGTGCCACCGACAATCCAGACACCGTGCCGTGCGGCGCTTTGCGAGAGCATCTCCTGCATCGGCCCGACACCTTCGGTTTCCAGGTGTTCGAACTTGTCCGGATCACGCATCGCCATGAGCGCGAAATTTTCCGGCAAGACAATGAGCTCGGCGCCGGCTTTGGCTGCGGCCTCGACAAGCCGCGCCGCTTCGAGCAAATTCGCCGACACATTGGTTCCTGAAGCCATCTGGATGGCTGCTGCGATGGTCATGCTAAGGGATTCCGCTAAGAGTCTACTGAGTCAAAGATATACCAGTATTTGCCCATGGAGGGAAGGGAGGTCCGATGCAAAACCCACATTGGCCATGGTTCGCCGCTCAACGGTTGTCGGGCTGAGGGACGCCCTGCATCGGCGCATCAATGCGTTCGATCAGCGGGTTCTCCCAACTGCCTGACAGCAGGTATTCGCGCTTGCCGACCTCGTCGAAATTGACGCCCAGACCCTTGAGCACCTGATCGGCGACCAGCACGCCGACACCGGCAGTGGCGCCCGCCGAGATCAGCCCGATGATCGGCAAGGTCGCGGTCAGGCTAGGCAACACCGAGATTTTCTGGTCGTATGTACCGCTGACAAAATCCGTCGAGCCGCTGCTGCTGACGATACCGATCGGTCCTTTCAATTGCATGAGCCGGGTTTCGGCGATGCCATGCGCGATATCGATTTCGCCCTTGATGTTGTCATACAGCAGCCCTTCGTCGGTCACGTCCTTGAAATCCAGCAATAACCGGCGCGGCACGGCCTGCAGTGCGAAAAGTCCGAGGATCTTCGCCGCGCCCGGTTCTACCGCGAGAATGCGGCCCTTGTTCAGCTCAATCGCGATCGTGCCGTTGATTTCGTCGAGCGCCGGGGCGTAGGCCGCGTCATCCCAGCCAAGCTCGACCTCGACCTGACCTTCCCCGTCGGCAAAGGCCCCGCCGATGCCGATATACGCGAGGCCCTTGCCAACATCCGCACTCTGCAGCCGAAAACGCACATCGGTGCGATGCGCCGAGGCTAGATCGCTGGTGACCTGTTGAGGGTCCCGCATTCGCCAGTGCGCCTCGCCGAACATTTGCAAATCATCATGGACGAAGCCCAGGGCCTCGGTCTTCATGCCGTCGGCGACCGGTACGGTACGGACATTCATATCCGCGATCTGGTACTCGTCCCAGATAAACCGGCCAACGCCTATATCCATGGCCGGAAACGCGCGGGGGTCGATCCGCTCGCCACTGCCTTCTCCGTCCGCTGTCGTCAGGGCATCGAGAAATTGCTTGTCCAGCAGGGCCAGCTCGGCTTTCAAAGGTTTGCCTTTATCGGACAGATCCCGCGGATAATAGAGGTTGCCGCTCAACCATTTCGAGTCCATTCGGGTAGCGAGGTATTCATCCGTGGTATCGCCTGAAAAACGTGCCGGCCCGGCGTCGATTTTACCGACTTTCAAGCTGTCGACCTCCAGGCTGGAGGTCACCGGCATCAGTTTGCCGGGCGATTCCGCTGCGGGCATCGCCGCAATAACGCCGGCAATCGAGGACACCCAGCCGTCAAATGACAACTCAGGCACCCTTCCGCTGACCGTGATGCCCGGCTGCATTTCCGTATCCGGCGGCAACATTTCATTGAAGCCGATCAATAACGCATCCATGGCTCCATCGGCAATGCGCGCCTTGCCGGTAATTTTTCGTCCGTAGTCAAAGCGCCAGAATCTGTCCTGCTGTTCTCCCGAGAATTCTGCCCTGACACTGACCGGCCACGGCATCGCCGCCGGCTTGCCATAGGGCGCCGGCAGATCCACGGTCGTACCGACAAGCCTTGAACGAGCGAGCAAAGCCAGTTGCATGGCGTTGGTTTCATCCGGCGTACGCCTTGCCGTCAAGGTCAGCTCCCACGGCGCCAGCCCGCTGAACCACTGGCCGATCGGCAGCTTGTAGTTTTTCAGGACCTCATGAGCGTCGATATCGCCCTTGACGGAAATCCGGCTGAACATAGCCGGCTGGTTTTTATCGACTGCGGCCGTGACCGAGATCGGCTGCCCCAAATAATCAGCCGTGATGCCCGGTGTAGTAAGCGTTTTTTCAGTAAACTCGAGCGGACCCTCGATCGCCTGTAGATCAAACCCGAACCGCTTTGACTGCCATCGGGTCTTCTTCAGATCCAGCTTTCCGTCAATCGCCAGTTGTTTTCTGATATCGCCCTTGAGCGGTATTTCCAGACCGAGATCAAGCGCCAAAGCGCCTTGCATAGAAGAATCGCCAATAACCGGCTCCAGAATCCTTTGCAGCGGCGAGCGGTCGATATACGAGATAAAATCCGCGGCCTCGCCAGCGATCCCGCTGTGCATTTTCAACACCGGATTTTTGAAGTCGTCAATAGTGATATGCGCCGAACTCAGCCTGTTGCCGGCAGAAACGCCATCGCTCGCTTCCACCGTCATCGAGTTGCGCTCGAATTCCACCCGCGCCTTGATCGCATCGATCTCCGGCCAGTCGGACAAAAACCCCAGCCGACCGTTTTCTATCTCGAAGCTCGCAGTGAAATCCCCCTGCCCATCGGCATAAGGAAATCCCTTGCTCGGCCCCCGCACCTGCAAACGTCCATTACTGAGTCTGCCCGCCCTGATCGCTTCATCCAGCCAGGCAACCAGCTTGGGATTCATTCTTTCTGCCGGATAATACAAGTGCGCAAAGCTTGCGTCAGCCTGATCGATATGCGCCTGAATATCCAGAAATGCTGGATTTCCCGGCGTTTTGTGAACATAAAACTGACTTTCACCACGCACATGGGCATTCGCCAGGCTGAGCGATGGACTTTGCATCTCGAACTTTTCCGCAGAAAACCTGAAGCCGATGCCGCCCTGCGCCCGATCGATCTGTAAAGGCGCGCGAAACCATATCGGAAAATCCAGCGAAAATGCACCCTCGGCAATCGCCAGTTCCCCAAGGTTTTCACGCAGT
>JAGRHW010000313.1 GCA_020444765.1 Gammaproteobacteria bacterium
GGAAAATCCGTATGACAAGCCCCGAAGCAATCCGACACCGCGGCAAAAGTTCAGGAGCAGACAACAGAACGCCCGGAATACCAGAGCGGACGGAAAAAAACGTTAATCCTTAAGTGTGTGGCTGCGAGCCGTGTGTTATTGGGCGCCGCTCGACGTGATGTTCACGTCTCTGACCAGTCGCACCAGCTCCAGGCTTTCACGGCCCAGAGAGTTGTCTGATCCGTTGGAGAAATCCAGGTAACGAATCAGGCCGCTGTCGTAATAAGGGGTGGCTGACCAGACCACATAGCTGGCCGGCATGTTGCCCTTTGGACTGGACGCGGCATTGGGGAAAAGGTACACGTCGAGAGCCGGGTTGACGCAGGAGTACTCAGTTAAGGAAGCAAGTTCCTTGATATTCGGCAGACGCCAGTCGGTATAACCTGCGGTCGTGTCCTTGTTCGCGAAGGCCAGGGCGGCGGGCCAGGACAGGCGCTTTGCCTCGCCGTCACCGCAGTCCGGTCCGGATAGGCCCACAAGACATTTACGCCACATGAGCCCGGTTACCTTGTCTTCGATAATCTCTTCGCTGACCTGCTCGAATCTCTCAGGCGCCGCTGTCTGGTAAAGGTCATTGATACGGCAATCGGCGGAAAGCCGGGACGTTGTCAGGGCCAGCAGACAAACCGAAGCCATCAGGGCCACTAATTGTATTTTGGTAGAGTCGGTTGTTCTGTTTTTCATAAGACAGATTATCCCTTAGCTGCCGTTGACCAGACGAATATAGAGCTGGTCAAATTTGTTATCACCATTCGTGCTCTTTTGTGCTGATACGGCGCTACCGCTTTGATAATTGTAACCAATCGCTCTGTCCAGGCTCTGATCGCCGGAGATCGGGTAGTAGGACATCAATGACCAGACGCCTGTGCTGTACAGTGAAGACTCCAGTATCGCCGGATCGTTTTTAAAAAAATTCGTATCCAGGGTCGGGCGGGTTGAATAACCTCGTCGGTAATCGTTGATGGAGCGCAGTTCCTCCGGGGCGGGCAGGCGCCACTCGGATGTCCGGCCGCACAGACCTGCCTTGTTAATGGCGTCTATATAGGATTGCGTATCGCAGGCTATATTACCCTTGCACTCCCCACCATTCGGCGTGCCGTTGTTCGAGCCGGTCAGCAGGCGGTCGCTATCAAAATACCAGCTGTAGGTATTGAATCTGTCCTGTAGACCCTTGTCAGTAGTCTTTACTTCCCAGATCAGGCCGGTGCGGTTATCACGGACACAGCGCCAGTTACCGGCGTTATTGTCGAGAGCCTCGCCTTTCGCATCGAGCTTGGTAAAGTCAAAGCCGGCCCAGCCGGCGCCAACCTTGTAGAGTGTGCCATTAAGCGCTTCATTGTCCCGGCCGTAATGGGCGTCCTGATTTGTGTAAGCGGCTTTGTCACTGCATTTGGTCGGGTTGTCGGAGTTGCTGGTTTCGCATGCCAGCATCCCGGTATCGTTCAGTGGCTGCGTGTCGAGGTAGGTGCCGTCATCGTTGAGAATGAGTGCTTTGCCCGTCGTTTGGCCGAACACCACCGTTTTGCTGGACTGGTTATCGAGCTCGGAGAGAATGATGTCGAAGCTTTCGGTGAACTCGGGCTCGAGGTCGCCAAAAACCGTAACTTCACCTGTTACCGAGGTCTTTCCGGCTTCGATCGTCAAACTGCCGTCATCTGCGCGGAAGTCGCTTTGATCGGCGCTGCCATTTGCAGTCGTCCAGTTGAATGTCACGGGCCCGTCGAGTTTGGTGTTGAGGGTCACCTTGAAGATCAAGCTGGTTTCTCCCGAATCCCCTTCAACGACGCTGGCGGTGTCAATATAGACGCCAGGCTCCGAAGGTGGAGGCGGCAAATCATTCTCATCACCGCCGTTGCCGCCGACACAGGCGGTCAGGAAGTAGCTGCAAACCAACAGGCTAGGAATTGCTCGTAGAGTATAGGTCATTTTTGTAACATTCTGAAATTAAAGATAAAAAATATTATCAATAATTGTCATAATATGTGTTGTCTGCTAACACTTAGAGAATACCAGCAATCCTGAAAAGCTATGGAAATAATATGTGAATTTATTGACGCATTCGAAAAAACACTCGCAATGAGGGTGGCCGGTTATTTTCCTCCCAAGAAAAAATACCTTGTATACCGGTAAAACCCGGGAACTGAGGCTGGTCGAGAAAGGTCTATAAAATCCCGAATTTGGCCATATTCTATTACTCATAAGCCGAGGGTGCCGGTAGCGGGAAGGCCCGTAATTAGGTTTTGTCGAGCAATAATGATATTGATATTATCGAAAGCAAAATTGGCAAGTTAACTGCAATGGTTAAATTCAGGAATTATGAGCGGTAAAGAACTGATTGAAGATGGTGGCCTGGCTGTCGAGACGGACAAACCCAAGCTTAAAAAACCACCATTGTACCAAGTGATTCTGTTGAATGATGACTATACTCCTATGGAGTTTGTGGTACAGGTGCTTGAGACTTTCTTCAGAATGGATCGTGAACAGGCGACGCGCGTGATGCTGCATGTTCATACCAGAGGTAAGGGGGTTTGTGGCGTTTATACCCGGGAAATCGCCGAGTCGAAAGTACACCAGGTCAACCAGTTCTCCCGTGAAAATCAACATCCCCTTATGTGCGATATGGAAGAGACATAACGGGGTATTTTTGTAGGCTGGAAATATAGATGTTAAGCAAAGAGCTTGAGTTTACCCTGAACAATGCCTTTAAAGAGGCCCGCACGCGCCGTTTTGAATTCATGACGGTTGAGCACTTGCTGTTGTCCCTGATCGATAATCCAACCGCGGCCCAGGTGTTGCGTGCGGTCGGTGGAAATCTCGAGCAGCTGCGCGAAGAGCTGGAAGAGTTTGTCCGGGAAAATACGCCTCTGTTGGAAGAGGACAGCCGGGAAACCCAGCCCACGCTCGGATTTCAGCGGGTCTTGCAGCGCGCAGTATTTCATGTGCAAAGCTCCGGTAAAGCCGAAGTCTCGGGCGCCAATGTTCTGGTGGCGATTTTTGGTGAGCAGGACTCGCACACCGTTTATCTGTTGAACAAGCAAAACATCACCCGCCTCGATGTTGTCAATTATATTTCCCACGGCATCACCAAGAACTCCCAGCTCGATGACGAGGATTCGCTGGAAGCGCATGATGAACATGTCAGCGATGACGTCGAGCAGGAAGCGAAGCCGCTGGAGAAGTTTGCTACCAATTTGAACCTGCGCGCCAAAGAGGGCCGGATCGATCCCCTGATAGGCCGCTCTGCCGAAGTTGAGCGCGCATCGCAGATTCTTTGCAGACGTCGCAAAAACAATCCATTACTGGTCGGCGAAGCCGGCGTTGGAAAAACCGCTATCGCTGAAGGGCTGGCCAAGCGGATCGTCGATGGCGACATACCCGATGTGCTGGCCGACAGTGTGATCTATTCACTGGATCTCGGCGCTCTGGTCGCGGGTACAAAGTACCGTGGTGATTTCGAAAAGCGGCTCAAGTCGATACTCAATCAGCTGAAAGACGAGCCGGGTGCGATTCTGTTTATCGATGAAATCCACACGATCATCGGCGCCGGCGCGGCTTCCGGCGGCGTTATGGATGCTTCCAATTTAATCAAGCCGATGCTGGCTTCCGGTGAGCTCAAATGTATCGGTTCCACGACCTATCAGGAATATCGCGGCATTTTCGAAAAAGACCGCGCCTTGACCAGGCGTTTCCAGAAAATCGACGTCATCGAACCGAGTGTCGAGGAAACCTACGAAATACTTCGTGGACTCAAGACGCGTTTCGAGGAATTCCACGAAGTCAAATATTCCAATAACGCACTCAAGGCGGCTGCCGAATTATCGAGCCGTTATGTCAATGACCGTTTTCTGCCGGACAAGGCGATCGACGTCATGGATGAAGCCGGCGTCCGCGCTCGGATTTCTTCCCTTAATCGCCCGCCGGAAATCGAGGATCTCGCGAAGGAAATCGAAGTTGTTTGCGGTAAGAAGGAAGAAGCCATTGCCGGACAACATTTTGAGGAGGCTGCCCAATTCCGTGACTCCGAAAAACAACTCCGCGCCAAACTCGAAGAGGTCACGGAGACTTGGAAGAAGGAGCGCGAGGAAAACAAGATCACCATCGACGACGAAATGATGATGCAGGTCGTCGCCGACTGGACCGGTATTCCGCTTTCCCGGATGGAAAAGAAGGAAACCGAACGCCTGCTGAATCTCGAGAATGAGATCCAGAAGGTCGTCGTTGGTCAGGAGGTTGCCGCTATTTCGATCGCTCGTGCCCTGCGTCGCTCCCGCGCGGATCTCAAGGATCCCCGTCGCCCGATCGGTTCCTTCATGTTTGTCGGACCGACCGGCGTGGGTAAGACCGAAACGGCCAAGCAGCTCGCCGCCCAGATGTTCGGTAACCAGGACGCGCTCGTCCAAATCGACATGAGCGAATACATGGAGAAGCACAATGTCAGCCGATTGATCGGTGCGCCTCCTGGGTATGTTGGCTACGAAGAAGGTGGTCAGCTTACCGAGAAAATTCGCCGCCGCCCCTATGCCGTGG
>JAGRHW010000314.1 GCA_020444765.1 Gammaproteobacteria bacterium
TCGCAGTTATCGCCAAAAGTCGCGCATGATAGTGGAATTTAATCCAACTGTCGCCATCTTTGTTTGAACTCGGGCCGCTTGTGGGTCGGGAGGGCGTGATTTTTTACCCGCCAGGGCCGGCGGATTGGGTGGCTCGGCGACTTTGTTGCCGGCGCAAGCGGGTTTTTCCAGCGGACAGATTTGCCGCCTGGGAGTGAAATCAGCCGAGGCTACAACGGACGTGCACAGTGGTTCCTTTGCCCAAAACGCTTTCAATTCGCAAGCCGCCACCATGGGCTTCGGCGATCACCTGACAGAGATGCAGGCCGAGGCCGTAGCCGCCGGTTTTACGCTGGCGTGAAGGGTCGACGCGATAGAAGGGCTCGGTCAGGTGCAGCAGGTGCTCGGTGGCGATGCCTTCGCCATGATCGCTGATATCGATCACTAATTGCCCGTCGTGGCAGCGCGCATGCAAACCGACCGGGCCGATCTCGTCGCGGTTATGGCGCAAGGCATTGCCAAGCAGATTATGCAGCAGGAGTTTGATGCGAGGACGGTCGAGCAGGCAGATGCAGTCTTCCGCGTCGAGCCGGATGCGTTTACCATCCGGGTCGAGTTTGCCGGTGACATCGCGCAACAGTTCCTCAAGGCTGAATTCGCTGCGCTGGAGTACGCTGTGCGCATGAGCATTTTTCAGGCGCTCGCTTTCCAGAATTTCGCTCAGCAGTTGTTCCATATCGTTCAGATCGCGGCGTATGCCGTCGGTAATATCGTTTTGTTCGATCAGTTCCAGTGCGACCTTGCTGCGCGTCAGCGGGGAGCGCAGTTCGTGGCTGATGGCCAACAGGAGGTCACGCTTGGCTTTCAGCATGGCGTCGATCGCATCGGCCATATGATTGACTTGTCCGGCCAGCTCGCCCAGCTCGTCCTTGCGTGCCTCGGGGATGCGGTGACTGAAGTTGCCCTCACTGAACTCTGCAACCCCGGCACGAATGGGTTTAAGCGGTTGGAACAGGCGTTTGATCAGCCAATAGCTGACAGCCAGGATCAAGGCGATGAGTAACAGCAGCGGGCCACCGTGTCCACGCTCGGGGAATTTGCTGATACCGATAAACACCTCCGTGTCGCCGCTCCGGTGGTGAAGATAAAAACGCTCGCTGTGATCGTCGCGATAGAGTTCGCTGTTGCGCGGGCGGCGGGGTTTTTCCAGCGTTTCGCGCGCAACGGCCTGGCCGTCACTGGACCAGCTGCCCTGTTCATCGAACAACAGAATTTGCAGGGGCAGTTGGCTTGCCAGTGCGGCGGCCTTTTCACGCGTGGGCGGGTTGCCCAGCTCCTGCAGCAGATAAGCGTGGTAGCGTTGTAAATGCGGCAGCAGCACTTCATCAAATTTGTGCCCCCAGCCGGTGGCGAAAAAAACCGAAATCACCAGCAGGACGGCAAACAGGCTGGCGATTGAAATCAACAGCAGGCGTGCTGCCAGGGAGTGGCGGATGCGGGCGATCAGCGATCTCATGGCAAGGGCGGGATAAAACTGTAGCCGTAGCCGCGGTGCGTCTTGATGCAGTCCAGCGGTTTGAGTTTCTGGCGCAGGCGACTGATGCTGATATCGACCGCGCGCGAGAAGATATCCACCTCGTTGCCCTTGAGGTGATTGAGAATCTCATCGCGGCTGAAGATCTGCCCGGGCTGCGAGATCAGCAGCGACAGCAGTAGAAATTCGTTATGGGTCAAGCCTGTATCCTTGTTGTCGACTGTGGCGGCGCGCGCGAGCGGGTCGACGCTCAAGACGCCAAAGTCGAGCGTGCCAGCCTTGCCGTGTTGCTGAGCTGCCGGGCCGATCCGCTTAAGAATATTCTGCACGCGGGCGACCAGCTCGCGCGGCTCGAAAGGCTTTGGCAGATAATCGTCGGCACCGATTTCCAGGCCGATAATCCGGTCCATCACATCGCCGCGGGCGGTCAGCATGATAATCGGTATTTCGCTGTGTTTGCGGATTTCGCGGCACACTTCAAACCCGTCCATATCTGGTAGCATCAGATCCAGAATGACCAGCTCATACGCGGCGCCGGTAACAAGTTTGGCCAGGCCTTCGCGTGGATGTGTCGCGCTGTCCAGATCGAGTCCGAAGCGGGCAAAATACTGCTTCAGCAGAGGGCCGAGTTGTTCGTCATCATCGATCAGTAAAAGTCGCGGCATAGGCATCTCGAAAACGGCTGCAGTTTTATGGGGCTGTCATCGCCGGGATGGCTGCTTTGTGATCCGAAGCCGGTCGTTTACCGTGAGCGACCGGCGGGATCAGGCATCGCAGCCTGCGATGATAGCAGTTCAGTGAGCCGGGTGAAGACAGAGACGGCGTTCGATCAAGCCGGCAAGCCGGGTCCGCTGGGCATCGTCCAGGTGTTCAACCAGTGTTACCAGTCGGTGGCTGATTTCATCGACCTGCTGTTTGACTTCATCCAGCGACTCGCTGATTTCGGCGCGCAGCACGACCGCCTTGAGGTCGGTATTACGCAGGATATCGGCAATCTCCAGTCCGACGCGTTGCTGGCTGAGCCATAAGGCCTGCCGGGTTTCGGCCAGTGCCTTGACCATTGCCTCCAGATCGGCGTGCTGGGTTTCGTTCAGAGCCAGATGCCTGGATACCCTCTCGACCTTGTGTTTCATACGCCGTGCGAACCAGGCTTGCATCCATCGTTTGCGTTGAAACATGGCTTATCTCCAGTGCCGGTCGTCGAATTTGTCCTGCAAACGTTCCAGCAGTTTTTCGCGCTGTTGCGGAGACAGGCTGTCGGTGAAAGCGGCCAGAGCCTCGACAACCGCCGGCGCCTGATTATCGACAGCCGCGGTTTTGCCGCTGATCAGTTCGAGCAGGCTTTGCTGGTCCAGTGTGTCGGCCTGAAGCAGGGTAATCAACAAGGTCTTGTTGCCTTCGCGATCGGCGCTGATGATCTTGCGGCTGGTTTGTACCTGGGCGATCAGGCTATCCAGATTGGCCTGCTGGCTGTCGTCCAGATCCAGTTTGCGGGTAACGCGGGAGCTGATGCGCTCGGCCATCGCGTTTTCGTCGTGGTGACGCCAGCCGCAGGCGCTCAGACCGGTCACGGCAACGGCGGCGATGGATGCGGCCAAAAGTAATGATTTAAGGGGTTTCATGCTGGTCTCTCCGGGTGTGTTGAACCTGGAGATAGTCTGGCCGCGTCAGGCACGGGTTTCTTCTCGGCCGGGTAACGCTGTGTTTCAGTTTGTAACAGAGGTGGTGTCAACGAAGTACGGATTCAGTATTTACGCTCGTCGATCGCCGTCTGGAAAATACCGCCGTGGTTACGGCCGAGTTCGGTAATAAAGGTTTCGCGCGAACAGGTGCCGAAGGCGCGGTTTTGCCGGCGTTCCTCGGCGATGGTGCTGATGGTGCGTCCGCCGACCAGGTGGCCGGGGAAAACCAGGGTTTCGCCCGGCAGCATAAAAAGCCGGCGCGTGACGTTGTCAAACCACTGTCCGGCATTGGTTGCATCGACCGGCGCTGGGCAGCCGGAAGGGTGCAGGGCATCGCCGCAGAAAAGGCGGTCCTGACAGAGAAATGACAAGGCTTCGGGTGTATGGCCCGGGGTGGCTATGACCTTGATGATGAGATCGCCGAACACCAGAACATCCCCGTCGCTGATTTGCCGGGTATGCGGCAAGCGGCCGTTAAAGCCGCTCAGGCATACAGCGCCGCATGCCGAGCAGAGTGCCTCACAGGTATCCGTCGCGCTGTGAATATGAGTCCGCAACAGCCAGCGCAGTTGCAGATCGCGCTCCGCGAGCATGGCGCAAAGCAGTTCGGTCTGTTCGGGGTGCGCATCGATCAATACCGCTTCGCCGGTAGCGGGATCGCTCAGCAGATAGCAAAGATTGTTGCTGGCGGCGTGGGGAATCTGACGAAAGTACATGATCTCAGCCTAGCAGCCGCGAACGGGCTAGTGCAACAACAATACAATAGAAAGGTATGGAAAACGACTGAAGCAGAAGCCTGGCCGCCGGTAAAAGCGGCCAGGCAAGCGGACTGCTGTACTCAGCGGGCAGCTTCATCGTCATTGGCCTTATCGGGCAAACCGAGTCTGGCCGCTTCGTTTTCACCCCACATGGCGTTGAGAATCGCGAGTAAAACGGCAAAGCCGACGCCCAGAATCCAGGCAAAATACCACATAGTCTTGCTCCCTTAATCAGTAGGCGGAATGGTCGTTTTCACGGATGTAGGCGGCCGTGACCTTGCCGGACATCACCTTGTAGGCCCAGCTCGTGTAAACCACGATGATGGGCATAAAGATGAGTGTGGCGACGAGCATCACGCTCAAGGTCAAATGGCTTGACACGCTGTCCCACACTGTCAGGCTCGAACGCGGATCGCTGGACGACGGCATGACGAACGGGAACATGGATGCGCCCGCTGTGCCGATCACGCCGACAATGCTCAAGGACGAACCGACAAAAGCCGCCAGTGTCCGGCCACTGGCCGCCAGTTTCATGGCTGCCAGGGTAGCCAGATAAGCCAGTACCGGTAGCACGATAGTTGCCGGTAT
>JAGRHW010000315.1 GCA_020444765.1 Gammaproteobacteria bacterium
CTGGCGGAAGCTTTGCCATAACGGCGGACGCTCGCTGGCCTGCGGGTCTTCCCAGCCATGATGTCGCGCCAGCAGCACGGCCGGCACCAGCAGTGACAGACCGGCGATAATGCCCGGAAACAGTCCGGCGGCGAACAGCGCGCGCAGATCCACACCCGGCACCACCACCGAATACAGAATCAAGGCAATTGAAGGCGGAATCAGAATCGCAGTGGATGATGAAGCTGCGACCAGCGAGGCGGAAAACGCCTGCGGGTAGCCGGCCTTGCGCATGCTCGGCAGCATGACCATGGCGACCGCGGCGGCATCGGCCGGGCCGGAACCGCTCATGCCGCCCATGATCAGACAGACCAGCACGGTAACCACGGCCAGGCCGCCGTGACGCGGACCGATCAGCGCCTGGGCAAAACGCACCAGGCTGGCGGCTACGCCGGAGCGCTCGAAAATCAAACCGGTCAGAATAAACAGCGGGATGGCGATCAGCGGGTATTTGGCCACGCTGTTGTAGGTGTTGGTGCCGAGGGTGGCCAGCATGTCCGGCGACAGGCCGCTGACGATACCGACCACACCGCCGAGGCCGAGAGCAATCGCCACCGGCACGCCGAGCAGCAGCGCCAGCAGAAAACTGCCGACCATCAAGAGGTCAGGGCTCATGGGTCACCTGCTCGTCGTCCTGCCCGCGCAGACGGTCGTAGAGGTTCTGGCTCAGGCGAATCATGATGGCCAGCGCCAGCAACGGCAACCAGATGACATACAGCCAGTTGGGCAGGCCAAGACCGGGGGAGAGGGATTCCCACTGGTATTCCTCCAGCGCGAAACGGGCGCCGTACCAGCAGGTGATGCCGAGCACAATCATGCCGGCCAGCCATTGCAGAACAAACACCAGTTTGCGTGCGGCCGGTGGCAGATAGTGTTCGATCAGCTCGATGCGGATATGCTGGTTTTGCCTTGCCGCCACCGCGGCGCCGGCGAAGGTCAGCACGACCAGGCAGAACACCGAGAACTCCTCGGTAAAGGCGAACGAAGCGTCGGTGGCGTAGCGCACCACCACATTGCCCAGACTGATCAGGCAAATCACGATCAACGCCAGAGCGGCGAGCCAGGCATCCGGCCTGAATGGCGGGCGACGGCGGGACATGAGGACTCCGGGTCAGATGACGCCCGCAAAGGTGGCGGGCGTCAGTGCGTCAAGGTTTGTTACTGACGGTTGGCGACGGCGTCCTGCGCCTGTTTGACCAGATCCGCGCCGATTTTCGGTACCCATTTGTCGTAAACCGACTGGGTGGCAGCTACGAAAGCGTCATGTTGCTCGGTTGTCAGGTCGGTGACTTCGACGCCGCGTTCCTTGATTTTGGCTAGGGTGTCGGCCAGTTCGGCGCGGGATTTTTCAATTTCCCATTGACCGGCATCGACGGCCGCCTGTTTCAGCAGCTCCTGATCTTCCGGGCTGAACGTCTGCCAGACGCGTGTGCTGACAGCGAACACCAGCGGATCGGCCATATAGTGCCACTGGGTCAGGTGAGCCTGTCCGACCTGGTCGATACGCGCCACGTCGAATACCGACAGCGGGTTTTCCTGGCCATCGACCGCGCCGGTGGTCAGTGCCGGTTTGGCATCGGTCCAGCTCATCTGGGTCGGATTGGCGCCGAGTGCGCTGAAGGTATCCTGGAACAGCGGCGAGCCGACCACGCGGATTTTCAGCCCCTGCAGATCCGCCGGTTGGCTGATCTGACGCTTGGAGTTGGACAGCTCACGGAAACCATTCTCGCCCCAGGCCAGTGGCGTAACGCCGCGTTTTTCTATCGCTGCGAATATGGCCTTGCCGGCTTCGCCCTGGGTGATGGCGTCGATGGCCTGGTAGTCCGGCATCAGAAAAGGCAGTGAGAACAGGTTCAGTTCCGGCACCTGCGGCGACCAGTTGATGGTGGAGCCGACGGCCATATCGATCAGGCCGGAGCGCATGGCGGAGAATTCCTTGGTCTGGTCACCGGAGACCAGCTGGGAGTTACTGTAGATTTTCAGGTTGATGCGCCCTTCGGAACGCTCCTTGACCAGCTCGACCCATTTGTCGGCGGCTTGCCCCCAAGGGAAGGCGGAAGGCAGTACGGTTGAGACCGTGTATTCTGATTTATAGTCCGCCAGTGTCTGAGTGAGCGGCGCGAGCAGCAGGCAGACCGCTGCGGCCGCCATAAAAAAGGTGTTACGTTTGAACATGAGTTTAGATACCTTGACTTATTGTTTTATAGTTTGAAGTGCAGTTTTTATAATTGGATTTGCAAGAATCAGATTATATCTGTGCCGATAATGCGGACGCAAAGATAAATACGCTTGCATTTTTTGAGTGAATCATGGCAAGCCTTGTTTGACAAGCCGCCGCATCCCCACTGACATCAAGCTGTCATTCCAAGGCTCTAGCCTGACGCACCTCGTTTAACACTGAATGGAGCGTCATATGGCCAGCAACCAAGCCGGGTCCTTGCCGGGCACGCAGGCAGAACAACAAAAAGGTAATATTCTCCAGTGGCTGATGGTCGCTGGTCTGGTGTATCTGCTGATCTGCGCGGTCGGTATGATCGGGGGTGGTTTTAAAGCCGCGGCCGGCGATCATGCCAAGGAACTTTTCGCCTTCGCCAATAATCCGTTTGCCGGACTCGTGGTCGGTACGGTGGCAACCGCACTGATCCAATCCTCATCCACCGTGACCTCGATTATCGTCGGCCTGGTTGCCGGCGGGCTGCCGGTGGCTGTCGCCGTACCGATGGTGATGGGTGCGAATATCGGCACCTCGATCACCAACACGCTGGTCTCCTTGGGCCATGTTCGCGAGAAAAAGGAATTTGCCCGTGCGTTTTCCGCCGCCACCGTGCACGATTTTTTCAATCTGTTGTCGGTGGTGATTTTCCTGCCGCTGGAAATCGCCTTCGGCTTTCTGGAAAAAGTCGGCGGCTGGCTGGCTTCGCCTTTCTACGGCGCTGGTGATGCGTCGATGAAAGGCCTGAACTTCGTCAAGGCGGCGACCGCGCCGGTGGTCGACAGCATGAAATCCCTGACCCTCAGCCTGGGTGACCAGATCGGCGGTGTGCTGCTGATTATCATCGGTATCGCGGCGATCTTTTTGTCGATTTCCTTTATCGGCAAACTGCTCAAGCAGCTCATGGTCGGCAAGGCCAAGCAGATCATGCACACGGCGATTGGCCGTGGTCCGGTTTCGGGTATTTTCTCCGGCACGCTGGTAACGGTTCTGGTGCAATCATCCTCGACCACGACCTCACTGATGGTGCCGTTGGCAGGCAGCGGTTCGTTCGGCCTGAAAGAGATTTACCCTTTCACACTGGGTGCTAATATCGGAACCTGTATCACTGCCTTGTTGGCTGCCACCGCCGTTACCGGTAATGGTGAAGCCGCGCTGCAGATCGCTTTTATCCACCTTACGTACAATGTATTGGGCGTGTTACTGATCTACGGTTTGCCGTTTCTGCGCATGCTGCCGGTCAATGCGGCAAGCTGGCTGGGCAATACCGCCTCGGAGAACAAAATGGCCGCACTGGTTTACATTCTGGGCGTTTTCTTTGTCGTGCCCGGCGTGTGCCTGCTGATTACCAATATGCTTTGAGCCCGGGAGAAACTCATGGAAAACCTGAAGCAATTACCCAATGAAAAACTCCGTGTCCTGATCCAGGAAACGGAATCGACTCTGACCGATCTGAAAGCGGAAATGGAGCGGCGCGAAGAAGGCGAGCAGGAAAGCGCTATCAACAATCTGGACGATTACATGAAGAACGCCGAACTCAGCCTGCAATCGATTCGTGATTTTCTTGCCATCCTGCTCGAGGATTTTCGCAGCGACAAGGCGAAAAAAGTCGATTGATACGTTAATCCGTAAACCTGTACGGCGTGAGCGACAGGTTCACGCCGTATCAGTTCAGCTCCTTGCTTGCCGGTTTCGGCAATACAACTCCATTAACTGATATGCATTGAGCGGTTTGTCAGCGACGTCTGTGGTCAACGGGGCCAGGGTAGTGAATAGGTCTTGACGTTGGTGAAAAAGCGCATGGCTTCGAGCACGCCTTCCTTGACGCCGTTGCCGGAGTCCTTGATGCCGCCGAACGGTGACATTTCAATACGATAGCCCGGTTGTTCCCAGATATTCACCGTACCGACATTCAGACCGTTGATATAGGCCGTGATGCGTTTCAGGTCATTGGTGCAGACACCGGACGACAGACCGAAAGGCGTTGCGTTAGAGATCGCCATGACCTGCTCGTCGTCATCCGGCACGCGGACGACAGGGATGACCGGTCCGAAGGTTTCCTCGTAGACCAGTTCGCAGTCGTGGGGCACATGATCGACCACGATCGGCGGCAGTAAGGCGCCCTGGCGGCCCGGATGATAAAGGATTTCGGCGCCCCGTTTTTCCGCTTCAAAAACGCGTCGTTCAAAAGTTTCGGCGGCGGCGGCGTTGACCACGCAGCCAAGCTGGGTCTCCGGGTCCATCGGGTTACACTCTTTCCCACCAGGATCAGGTCACCCGACTCG
>JAGRHW010000316.1 GCA_020444765.1 Gammaproteobacteria bacterium
GATTCCCGGTATTTCGCGCGTGACTTACGATATATCCGGCAAGCCGCCGGCGACGATTGAGTGGGAGTGATTCCACACCTGTCGCTGGCAGGCGTTTCAGCCGGGAGCGGGATGCTGGTCGTTACCAGCGTCACCGGCCCGTGCAGACGCTGCTCTATCAGATCGTCGATGAGTATTACCCGGTGTTCGCATCCCCGGCAATGATGTCACAGCTTCGTTCACTGTAATCGCTGATCACCCACGAAAACCAGCGTCGCTTCGGATGCAGTATGAAGCCCTCGGCGCCATTCAATCCGGACAGTACGCGGATGTCGACATCTTCGGCAGTCTCGCCCAGGCTGAAGGTATAATCGCCGCTTACCACCTTGCGACCTTCGCGCAGACGTTTTGATATCTGTTCGTTGTAGATTGCCATTTTGACGGTGTCGCCGGAGTAGACCCCGATTGCGTCTCCGTTGAAACCACCGGCCAGCAGCGGAACCCGGGCAATCTGGCACAACTCGCCGTTGTCGTTTCGTGTTATGTATCTGCCTTCTCCTTTCAATCCGAACAGAAAGGGCAGTGTGCCGGCCATGGGTTTTTCGACCAGCACCAGCCCGAGGGCGTTGTCAGGAATCCGGATGTCTTCGCTACGGGTGTCAGCGCCGGCGATTGCCAGTGCGTTCAACAGCAGCAAGGTGGCCGTGATCCACTTCAGTAATCGTGTCGGACTGCTCATTGCGCACCGCCTGTTTGAACGTCGGCGCCGGGTTGTGCCAGCAGCACCATCAGAATCAACAGTCCGAATCCCGGAACGAGTACGATGGCGAGCCACCACAGCGCGAACCCGGTATCCCTGATCCGACGGACAGTGAGGGCCAGACAGGGAAGCAGCGTAAGCAGTGTGTATACCAGGTCGATCCAGCCGGGATTGTCCGTCGCTACCTCTACGGCAATAATCGCGAGTGTGACCAGCAGATTGATCAGAAAGAACATCCAGAACGCTGTTCGTGACGACGTGCCGCGAAAAGTCGCGTAGTGCTTGAACGCATCGATGTACCAGTACATGAGTTTTCTCCTGTTTGCGAAATGAACGAGTCCAGTGTCGGCGCAAGCCGTTGATTTCGCGTCCTCGATCACGATGCAGGACGTCTTGAAACAGGATTCAGGACATAATGGCCGCTCGTTTTAACTGCTGAGAGTTGGAAATGCTGGCCATTCCCTTGCCGTTTGTCGTGTCGCTGCTGTTGACTGTGCTCGCCGGAAATCTCTGGGCGCAGCGGGCCGGTGAGGCGAGAATGGCCTGCTATTTCCTGCTGATGTGTGCGCTGACAACTGCTGTTGTCGGACTGCGCTGGTCAACAGATCTCGCTATTTTCCGCTTTTTGCAACCCATACTGGCGAGCCTGATTCCCGTTGTTGCGTGGTATGTCTTTGCCAGTGCAGCGGGCAGGTCGGGTTTGTCCTGGTTGCACTGGGTTACGCCGGGTTTTGTGGCGTTGTGTTCGCTGATGTACCCGTTGTGGCCGGCACCGCTGGATCTCATATTGACAGGGCTTTACATTGGCTACGGCGTCGCACTGATCCGCACCTCCTGGCAACGCGACAGTCTGCCGGTCAATGTCAGGATCAGCGCTCTCGGTGGTGCAGTGCAGGCTGAACGGCTGGCAGGGGGCATGCTGATCTTTTCCGCGCTGATCGACGGCGTAATGACGATTGACTTCGCCTTCTTCGAAGGGCGGCACGCTACCATTATTTTGTCAGTGGGCCATGCGCTGTTACTACCGGTACTCTCGTTTGCCGTGGTCTTTATCAGTCTTGTTACCACCACCGGAGAAGAGGAGCAGGAGCCTGCAGAACATCTGACAGAGGACGCGCGTCGACAGGACGTGTCATCCGCCGGGCCTGCCACCGGAGTTAAGGACAGTGATCGCACGGACAAGCTTGCGGCTGTCGACGTGGCCGCCGTCACCGGAAATGTCGAAGTGTTGTTGCAGGAGCAGCGTCTGTATCTCGACCCGGATCTCACCCTGGCGAAAATTGCCAGAAAAGCCGGCATTCCGGCGCGTCAGGTTTCTTACGCTATCAACCAGCGCTACGGGCGCAACATTTCGCAGGTGGTCAATGAATTTCGCATCGCGCACGCCAGGGAACTGCTGGAGAACACCGATGCGCCGATTACGCAGGTGTACCTGAATGCCGGCTTTCAGACCAAATCCAACTTCCATCGGGAATTTTCCCGCGTCACGTCCATGAGCCCGTCGATGTACAGGCGAGACGCCAGGCAACGACAACAGACCGCAAAGGGTTAGCAGCGGAATTGCTTATATCACAGCGTTTTGTCATCGCGCTGTCATCAGGCAGGTCTAGATTGCACCTCCATTAAAGCCACAATCCCTTGATGGATATACGGGGTATTGGCTACTGATGGTTTGGTTTATATCTGGGAGAAAAAGCATGAAACAAACGCATTTTCCGGTGCGTATAATAACGGCCGCGGTCCTGGTTGCACTGGGTTCACTCACGCTGGTCGCTGGCTGTAGCGACGACGATGATGATGACGACAAGAAATCCGGTTCGGATGAAGGTTCGATCTCGTTTTCAGGCGTAGCTGCGCCGACGACTGACGCTGAAAAACGGGCCGTGCTGGCTTCGGACACCGTCACTGTCGACGGCACAGAATACAGCATTGGCTACAACACCCTGGTGCGCAGTGGTGACACGGTTGGCGAAGGCACGTTCGGGTTGCTGCACGATGCCGAGGGCAATCCACTGATGAACGAAGACGGTACGCAGCGCATCTCCGACTCCAACGACTTCGCCTCTCTGCTGCCGGTCGGCGACAAGCTCTTCATGGTTTCCCACTTTGAAACCCGCCCCGCTGCGATGTACCTGACCGAACTGAGCCAGGATGCCGACAGTGGGCAGATGTCCGCGGTCAACACGCGCAATATTGACTTCTCCGGTGTGCGCGGCGGCTGGGTGCACTGCGCGGGAAGTGTCACACCCTGGAATACACACCTCGGCTCTGAGGAATATCCGCCCGACGTGCGCACTATTGATCCGGAAACCGGCGATGGTGGCTCTTACTACAATGCCATGGCTGACTACTACGGTGGCGATCTGCTCGCGCTCGAGCCCTACGACTACGGCTATCAGGTGGAAGTGACCGTCAAAGCCTGGGACGATGTCGATGTCGTCAAACACTACAGCATGGGTCGCGTTGCTCACGAGCTGGGCTATGTCATGCCGGATCAGAAAACCGCCTACATTACTGACGACGGCACCAACGTTGGCCTGTTCCGCTTCGTTGCGGCGACGGCGGGAGACCTGAGCTCGGGTGAACTTTTTGCCGCTAAATGGACCCAGACATCAGCCGTTGGCGCCGGCGCTGCGGACATCAGCTGGGTCAGCCTCGGGTCGGCTTCCAACAGCGATGTTCGCGCACTGATCGACGGCGGCATCACCTTTGATGATATCTTCGACGCCGTCGATCCCGCCGAAGACGGTACCTGTGCCGACGGCTACACCAGCATCAACACCGAGCCGGGTCAGGAGTGTCTGACACTGAAAGACGGTATGGAGGTCGCGGCCTCCCGCCTCGAAACCCGTCGCTATGCGGCCATGCTGGGCGCGACCACCGAGTTCCGCAAAATGGAAGGTGTCACGCACGATCCGGCGACCAACACCCTGTACCTGGCGATGTCCGAAGTGGCCAAGGGAATGGAAGACGGCAGCAGCAATGACACCGGTGGCCCTAACCATATTCGTCTGGAAGCCAACACCTGTGGTGCGGTTTACTCGCTGGCACTCGACTCCGATTACGCGGCCACCAGCATTGCGTCTCTGGTCGAGGGTACGCCGATCGACACTGACGAACTGAACAGTTGTGATCTGGACGGTATTGCCAACCCCGATAACGTGACGTTTATCACCGGCTACAACACGCTCATCATTGGGGAAGACACCGGCAGCGGCCACCAGAACGACGTGGTCTGGGCAATGGATCTGTCTGACAACACGCTGACGCGTATTCAGACAACACCTTATGGCTCGGAAACGACCTCGCCTTACTGGTACCCCAACATCAATGGACATGCTTATCTGATGAGTGTTATCCAGCATCCGTTCGGAGAGTCAGACGAAGACCAGGCCATGGGTAACGGTGACACCAATGCCTACACCGGTTACATCGGCCCGTTCCCGGCGATGGACTGAACCCGGTCCGGTTCGCGCCTGAAATAACCGGCGCGTTTCCGACGCAGTACCCGACACGGGAGGCCGGCGACAGGTCTCCCGTGTTGCATTTTAGAGGACAACAAATGAAACATCGGCTTTTAGTGGCAGGCAGTCTGGTGACGATCGGTCTGGTCTTGGTGATGGCCTGTAACGGCGGTGACGATTCCGATGCCAGCGACAGCGTGGACAAGTCGCTTTTCAGCAAGGCGATGGTCAATGATGCTGCCTATATTCCTCCGCAGTGCTATACCGAAACGCGCGATGACGACGGCAGTTCGCACAACCCCTGTTTTACCTGTCATCAGGCGGGC